>JAAYBR010000109.1 GCA_012730045.1 Candidatus Hydrogenedentota bacterium
CAGCCTTTTGCCACGGGCTGCTAGACGGCCTCATGGACGCGCATTTGCTGTGCGGCGGCCCTGAACAAGTCGCGCCGGTCCTTGTCGGAACGCCTCGCCAGTTCACGCATGGGACCCGCCCTCCCCGGGACGCGGTCTGGCGCCCTGCAGGCAGACTGGAAGGGCCCGAACATTTCCCACGACAGGAGAAGTTCGGGCCCTCTTTTGGGAAGGGAGCTGACCGCTGCGGTCACGCGCCGTCGGCGGGTTGTTTGTCAGTCTTCCTCGAACAGATCCTCCGTATTCGAATCCGGGGGGGTGTCTTCCTCGGAGCGGCACAGGCTCTTGAGTCCGAACCCGAGAGTGAGTTCGTTATGGACCTTCTCGGCGAGGGCCAGGGCGCCGAGGAGGAGGTGGCGGGCAGACTCGTTGGTGAGGAATCGGGAATCCAGGTGGCCGCAGACGCCGACCGTATCTTCATAAGCCCAGACCTTGGCGGGCAGGTTTTCGAAGGCGGTGCTAAGGATTGAGCGGTACAGTTCGTCGGAAGGATAGGCGGGAAGATCACACAGCTCGGCTTGGCAATACAGGCACACGCCCCCTTCGAGGGTGGGCTCAAATCCGGTCTCAAGGACGATATCCTTGTGGAAAAGGAAAAAGCTTCTTCGGTCCGGTCGAGAAACGTGGAACTCACGCAGGGTGTCAAGATCGAGCAGCAGACTGGTCAGTCGTCCCAGCAACCTTCTCTCCAAACGGGGATCTATGGTAAGGAACTTGTCGCCCGGATCCCCGCCGTGAGCGTTCCGGGGCAGGTCGATCCCGGTGCCGGCATCCTCCTCCGGCAGGTCCATCCATCGCAAGTGGGCGTTCTTCAGCACGACGGCACGAACACGCTCGGGGACACTATATGGACGAATGCGGGAGAAGGCGGTGCGCCGGTACTGCTCAACCGGGTCCAATGAACCCTCTGGTTCCGAAAGGCTCCAGAAGGTTCCCGTCTCCGTAACTTCGTCGCCGTGCCACGGTCGAACACCGAACCGCGCCACAAGGGAGACCGTGGTCGCCTTGGCTGCCCGCAGGAGCTCACGGGCCACGTGCAGGACAAGCTTGTCCGTCAGTTCTTCTGCGGGCAGGGTTCCCACAAGGGAAACCTGTCCGTTTTCCACTCGCCTGCTGAAAGGCCCCTCGTACCCCGAAGGCTCCAGCAGTCTCTCGTAGAACAGGGTCCGGTCCCCCTGCGGCACGCCGCATACGGGGGAGGCGAAGTGCAGACGGAGGCCCTCCCCAGGCGACACTTTGTACCAGAAGGAGGCTGTCGTCCCCCCCTCATCCCACACCGTAACGACATCGTCGTCGTCCAAAACCGCGGTCACTCCGGATCGGGGGAATGCCTTCAGGCACATCTCGAGCCGTCCGACCAGTCGTTCCAGCAACTCCGCATCCGATGCTGAACATTCTTCTCTCATCCAGGCCATACCATCATCCTCCATTGTTCGCCCGAGGTATCATTTTTCCGGGCAGTTTCAGTTCCGTAGTGGCCGCCTCAAAGCACAATGCATTGATTCAGCGGCCCGCCGTTTCCAGCGTTCCCCCCAATATAGAACCGGCACTTGCAAAACGACCCAGTATTTGAAACTCGGACACTCCAGGAGCCTGTCGGAAGGTGTTTCGGGAGCCGTCGCATCAATTTCTCACGCCCCTGTCATTGGTCCATCTCTTGCGGGCGTTCCGGGCTTGCGCTGTGGGGGACGGGGAATCCGCCTGGAATGAAGCTTCCATTAGGAGGGCGAGGACTTTGGCGGGGTCGAGATTCTTGAGGAGTCCCAGGAGGCTCTTGCGGAGGGGACTACGATACGTTCCATTTGTCGTTGTATCTCATTTTCTGTTGCGTTTGTATATCGCTTTCCCCCGCCTGATACTCCGGCCCCTGCAGCGCCCACCTAAGCTGATATTCTGCAGATGCCTCCGTCGCGTACCACAGAGAACAACCGCGGCGATTCCCTTTTCGAATGAATTGCTTGGGGCGGCCCGGCAGTATGGGCACCCGTCCTTAGTGTTCCGATTCGGTCCCTCCGCGGCAAACCGACGCTCCTTCTGCGCCCTAAAGAAATCGTCATGGGGCATGACTTCCCCATAGCGATGGATTTCGACTTAAGCGGGCGGCAGAAAGGGAACCACGTGGGCCCCATGAACGTGAGGTTATGTCAACGGGCCATCAAGGTGGAGGGTTACTTGTATTGAGTGTCCACAAGCCTTCCGTATCTTCCGGAACAGGGAAGCCCGCTTCGAGATTTGTGCGGGTTCAGTTTCATATCCCGGTTCTTGCGCCGGAAACGCTTGCGACAAAAGGGGCATTCAATCACGTAGACGGTTTTGCCGAAGCGGCCACCGGGCGGTGTGTGTCTCAATGGCTTTTCCACCGACCGGCGTGCTTTTGGCGCCTAAATGGGGCCAACGCTCGAGATCTTAACCTGGTAGACCGGTTTGAAGGGCTGCCTCGTTGCCTCCACGCTCTGAATTTGGTCAACACGGTAGGCTCGGTGCTCGCGGTTGTCCACACGGACCGCGTGAAGCACCAAGTGGCCGTCCCGTGTCCGGCGCAGGGAATATGGCTCGATGATCCGCTGCGCGCCCTCGTATCCCAACTTCACACACAAATGGTTCGCTGCGGCGAAACGGATGGTCTCCAGAGGAACGGGGGCATGCCACACCTGCATCGGCACGGCGGCCCCTGAGCGAACCGGGGCCTCCTCGTCTGACGCGAAACGCATTTGGGGAAGCGCGGGCACCTTGATAACCGTCTCCAGCCAGGCGAAGAGGTCCCCAATCTCATTCCAGAAGGCCTCGAGCGGGGGCAGCACGGGCAGCTGGTGGGCCAGCATGTTCGACCATTCCGATTCAAGCGCCTCTCGGTTGGCCTCCGTCCTGACCGAATCCAACGTGGGAACCGGGATACCCTTGGCCTGACACTTCTCCGCCAGGACTGTCCTGATTATTGCGGCATGCGCATTGGGTTCCAAGTGGCGAAAAAGGTTGATGATGTCGTAGAGATCCCGGGGACGCCCGCGTTCGCCCATGGCACGTATTTTCTCCGCAAACACCTCCTCAAAGCAGTAGCAGCAAACGGTTGCAGGTTCCGGCAGCGCGTCGGGGTATGAATGATGTATGCGGCGTTGAACCGTTGGCCGGACCACTTTCTCCGATGCGCTTAGGTCTACCTTCACGCTGGCGACCTTGGTTGCCCCGCGGGGACCTTGATAGTAAACGCGGCCTTCCGTGTATAAGCCCGAATCATGCCCCTTGAGGAGAAAATCCCTGCCCCTGAAATCGAGTCCCGACGCTTCCGTGACCCGCTCCAAGACGGCCCTCAAGATCGGCGCAAGTTCGGCAGGTTCGATGAGACCGCCGGGAAGGACCGTGAAATCCAGATCCTCCGAGAACCGGTAGGTCTCGATGTGGCATTTCTTCAAACATGTGCCGCCTTTGAACGCCCACTTGGTCCCCAGAGTATCGTCGGCGCCAATGCCCCAAAGAAGCCATCCGAGGACGTAGTCCTTCTCCACGATATCGTCGCGCAGCGACCATTCCCGTACGCGTTCATCGAGGTCAAACCGGCTGATCATGTGGGTTCTCCACCGCTTTTGATTTCCACATTCACCCTGAGGTTCCACCGTTTTGAGATGCGTCCAGCTCGGCGGACGGTCGGGTCGAGAAACGTGAGGCCGGCGCTGAGTGAAGAGCGACAACGTTCGACAACGTCCGGAACATCGATGCCGAGGGTCTCCATAAGGTATCCCAGCCGTTTGTAGACCGTTCGGTTGCCGGCCCGCTCCGCGTACTCGAGGAGCAGATGCTCATTGCGGTGCTCTCCCGCAAAGTAGGTTTCAATGACATCGGCGACATGGCGGATGCCGGCACCGAGATCCGGTTTGTCGAGAATGTCCACGATGGTCCTCGAAGGGTCCGAGACCGGCACCTGGATGCGGTCGCGCCACACAATCCTCGTTCCAAACAGCCTGTCCTTGGAGCGGTGCCTCAGGTGGAAGGCCGTACCCTGGATGGCGACCGGGCTCTTTCTGACGGACTGGCCCGTCACAATCGCGATGTCGCGAAAGATCTGTTCGGTCAACCCCCAATGCTCGCAGGCGCTCCAGCCGGCGATATAGCAGGGCGTGAAGCTGCGAACGGCAACGACCCAGGTGTCCTCGCGCCAGTCCGCAGGCTCAGCCGCCCCGAGCGGCACCGTGGCATAAAGGCCCTGCTTGACGCGAACAAGCCATCCCTTGGCGGCGAGATGGGCAAGCAGGCGTCGCGCACGAACCAGGTCCAAAGACCAGACTCGTCCTGCCTCCGCCGCCCTGAATGATCCTGTGGTGTTCCTGTGCAGGACTTCGAGACGCTCACGGGTCTCTGCTTCAATCCCGCGCCGGATGGACGATGATGGTGCAGTCATATTCGTTTTCCTTCATCTAGCGTGAACTAAATACGTACAGAATATACCATTTCGTTCAGAGTTCCGCAAGTCTTCCCCGCAGCCGTATCCGATCAACGGAGGTTCCGGTGGCCGAGGATTTCCGCCTCAAGAAGCGGGAACCCTCGGCAAGTGGCCTTTGATACTTTGGGTTCTTGGGCGGACAGGGGTCGTGCCCGAAGCTGTCCCTGTCTCGGACACACCCGACCCAGCCATGAATCACTGGTTCCGAACGCTCGTTCATTTTTGCCATTGGACGCCCAGCGTTAGTGGCCGCATTCCGCGTGTTGTGGACGGACGATAGGCGCCCGGTGCCTTCTTTACGCGTGGCTGTCAAGCCCCCGGTTTTTGGTCCAGGTCTTATGAAAGTTTCGGGTTCACGATTAGCCTCCACAAGTCCCGCCTTCCACAGTTGTGGCCTCCTCCCGGACAACCGTGCCCGGGAGGCAGACCGGATTCACGGGGTTTGTTCGTTTTTCGACGGGAGGGCGGGGTTCAGAACGGAGAGGAGCGCCGCGAGAACCTCCGTCGGACCGAGTTCTTTCAGGAGTTCCAGAAGGTCTTCGCGGCGGGCGTCGCGGTCCGTTCCATTTTGGAAAGGGGCAACATTTGGGGCAACGAAGATTTCGCTGCCTTGTAAACAGTTGGGGTTGTTGCCTTTATGACTCTCCGCCTCCTGTCTTACACGCAGAGGGTCGCAGGTTCGAGCCCTGCACCGCCCACCATTCCCTTCCACAGACCCATCGCGTCCACCGTTGACAGGCAACGGCGTCCCTGCCCTCAGACCCGCTCACCCGGTCGCGGCCAAGGCTGCGGGCGTTTCCATGCGCCTGCCCGGAGGCGCGCCGGAACTTCAACGGTCCCCTGCCAGGACCATGCCTGGCCGCTTTGCGTCGCGCCCACCACCAAGGCCGCATGCGTATTCAGCTCGGCGATCCGCGCACGCAGCCGGCCCCCCCGGCCTCAACGGTTGCGGAGGCCCCCCGGCAGCTTATGTTCGCCGCCTTGCAAGGATTGGCGAACTCGATGGTCATGCCATGCAACGGGGGATCTCATGCAGGCGCGGCGTGTTGTGGGCCAGGGCGGTGCGGTTGGCCAGATGGATGATGGTCCGCCCGGGGGGCTTCCGCCGACAGTCCCCGCATGCCCGCCGCCGACAGCCCCAGGATCCCCAGCGCCCCCATGCGCAAGACGTCTCTGCGTGTCATGTCCGCGTGAGCATCCTCTCGCGGTGCCGCCGGTTCCGTCAGGGCCTCACGCGCCGCCGTAGTGGAACGCCTCGTCCACCATGGCGAAGTAGTTTTGCAGGGGGACGTAGTTGCATATGGTGTTGCCGGAGCCCAGGGCGAAGCGCCCGCCGGGCACGCATGCGTCCATCACGCGGCGGACATGGGCGCGCAGCTCGGGCTCGGGCAGCCGCGCGAGCTTGTCCACGTCCACGCCGCCGAGGATGGCGATGCGGCCGCCGTGGCGCCGCTTGAAGTCGAAGACGGAGTTGCCCTCGTCCTCGTAGGAGTGGCGGGCGTCAATGCCGACGTCGTCAATGAGGTCCGGCATGATGCTCTCGAGATTGCCGCAGGAGTGGAGCAGGTAGACGAGCCCGTTGCGGTGGGCGAGGTCCGCCAGCCGTTTGTGCCACGGCAGCACGAGCGCGCGGAGCTGGTCCGGGGCGAGCAGGGGGCCCGTCTTGAAGCCCATGTCGTCGCCCTGGAAGAACCCGCGCAGGTTGGGCAGGCCGACCAGGCGCTCGTAGACGCCGCAGATGATTTCGCCGACGCGGGAGAAGACCGCCTCCACGAGGCCGGGCTGCTCACAGACCAGCATGCACAGGTTCTGGTAGCCCAGCAGCGTGTCGAGGGGCACCTCCAGAAAGCCGCTCGTGGGGCAGACGAACAGGCCCATGCCCTCGGGCAGGCGCGACGCCGCGTACTCGTAGTGCCACAGGTCCGCCGTGGCCGGGTCCGGCCAGGGGTAGGCCTCGAAGTCCTCCCACGACGCGATGGGGCCCCGGTCCTCGTTCGCCCATTTCCGGCTGCCCCGCGAGAGGTTTGCCGTGTCCGCCGCGTCGAGGTAGTCGCCGGGGAAGTCCGCGCCGCCGATGACGCGCAGGTAGTCGTAGCCCATGCGGTGGTAGACCGCCGTGCGGTTGTCGAGATAGGCGGCCACGGACGCCCGGTCGGGCCCCGGCTCCACCCACTCGCGGCCCAGGAACGACCGCGCGATCTCGCGCTCCACCTCGTGGTCCAGGAACAGTTCGGCCAGCGGGGGGCGCGCGGGCGCCTCCTCCCCGCGGATCACCCGCACAAACCGGTCAATGTCGGGCGCGGGCTTCTCAAGCGGCAGTTTCATGGACGGTCTCCCGCCGCCGGGTGGTTCGCATGGCGGCGGGATAGTTGTACCGTTTTCCCCCGGCCCGGGTCAATGCGCGCGCCGGACCGTCGTGTTCGCCCGGGGCGCGGCAAGCGGCGCCCCTACGGCCGGGATTGGTCGGCTTCCCGCAGACCTGAAGAGGGCGCGGCAAGCGGCGCCCCTACGGCCGGGATTGGTCGGCTCTCCCGCAGACCTGAAGAGGGCGCGGCAAGCGGCGCCCCTACGGCCGGGATTGGTCGGCTTCCCGCAGACCTGAAGAGGGCGCGGCAAGCGGCGCCCCTACGGCCGGGATTGGTCGGCTCCCCCGCAGACCTGAAGGGGGCGCGGCAAGCGGCGCCCCTACGGCCGGGATTGGTCGGCTCTCCCGCAGACCTGAAGAGGGCGCGGCAAGCGGCGCCCCTACATGCGCGGATCCGGGGCGCATGATCGTAGGGGCGCCGCTTGCTGCGCCCTCTTGCCCCCTCCGCATCGGCCGTCGCCCACCAGCTTTACCCCGGGCTGGCGGGGGCGGGGGGGCGGTGCGTATAGTGGTCGGCGGGGGTGCGGCGCGGTGCCCGCCGCGCCGGCGCGCCCCGCGGGCCTCCCCAACGGAAAGGGTCTTCGCATGCGGCGCTTCGTCTTTGTGCTTGCCGGACTGGCCGCCCTCGGCGCGTGGGGCGCGGATGACTCGTGGAAACTCCCCCTGGACGTGAAGGAGAAGGCCCTCGAGCAGAACGCCCGGGACCGCCACAACATCCTCGGGCTCTACCCGTCGCAGGTGGAAATCTCGCTGGACCGGGGCGAGCCGGACTACTCCACCCTGGGCCACTGCGACATCGCCCACGCCGTCTGCTGGTCGTCGAACTATCTTGCGGGCTGCTCGTTCCGCTACGCCTTTCTCAAGCGGACCGGCGCCCCCGCCGACGTGGTCGCCGACGCGAAGCGCCGGGCCGACGAGGTCTTCGAGGGCATCTACCGCTGCCAGCTCGTCACGGGGGTCCGCGGCCTCCAGGCGCGCGGCTACGCCTTCGGCCACGGCGAGTCCTACGAGGAGCGCGTCGCCGACACGCCGCGCGACATCTGGTACCAGGGCGCGGGCGAATTTGCGGACCTGCGCTGGCGCGGCGACCCCAGCCACCACAACTACAGCGCCGCCACCCGCGGCCTGGGCCACTATTACGACCTCGCCGCCGAGGGCCCCCAGAAGGACCGCTGCCGCGAGGCCATTGACGCCCTCGTCGGCTACTGGGTGGACAACGACCTCAACATCTGGCACATAGACCGCCAGCGCAAGACGCCGATCCTGGGCTTCACGGACGGCAGGACGCTGAACATGCGGGTCATGATGGCCATCTCGGGCGCGAAGATCGCCCACCACGCCACAGGCAACCCCAAGTACCAGGCGATGTACGAGAAGCTCCTCGCGCAGTACGGCGTGCGCGGCATGAAGACCCTCGCCACGGAGAAGAACTTCGACGACGCGGAGCATGTCCTCTGCCACCTCGAGAACCTCTTCCGCATCGAGACGGACCCCGAACTCCTCGCCGCCTACCGCGTCATCCTCGACGGCATCTGGGCCAACCACCGCGACGACGCCCAGAGCCTCTTCACCTACATCTATTACGGCGCGGCCCCCGACGCCCC
The DNA here is from genome assembly GCA_012730045.1 of Candidatus Hydrogenedentota bacterium. Lineage (NCBI taxonomy): Bacteria > Pseudomonadati > Candidatus Hydrogenedentota > Candidatus Hydrogenedentota bacterium. Next base: position 8,444 of record JAAYBR010000109.1, read on the forward strand.
CGGCCGCGACAAGGCCCTCCGCGAGGCCCTCTTTTCCCTCCAGACCTGGCCCACCGACACGACGCTCCAGCCGCGCATGAACAGTCTGCGCCCCGACCTCCAGCCGCCCTACCCCGTCTACGCCGCCGCCTGGGACAACGAGTACATCTGGAAGGGCAACCTCCTCCAGGCCGACGGCTGGACCAGCCGCGGCATCACCGACCTCGCCGTCCCCGCCGAGGACCCCCTCGTGGTCTACGCCCTCGACCAGAGCGGCGACATCTACCAGTCCCGCGACGGCGCCGCCACCCCCGCCGGATGGCGCCCGATCAGCCTCAAGCTGCCCTCGCCCGCCCGCCGCATCAGCGCCGGGCCGCGCGTGCGCCTGGTCTGCGCGCTCTGCGCCGAGGGCCTCTACGCCACCCTCAACGGCGGTGCCCTCTGGCGGCGGCTCACCCTGCCCGACGACGCCGGCGCCCCCGAGGACGCCGTGTTCGACCCCGAGAATCCCGGCGTGCTCTGGGCCAAGGCCGAAAACGGCGTCTACCGCAGCGCCTTCCGCCGCGCCAAGGACATGGGCAGCCGGTGGGAAAAGGTCACCGCGCCCGGCCCCTTCCCCGTCCGCGGCGGCGACGCCGCCCACAGCGCCGCCGGACACTTTAAGGCCGACCCCAACGGCGTCCTCAAGAGCGCCGACGGCGGCCAGACCTGGGCCCTCAAGAACGCCGGCCTCGACATCCCCCGCGCGGGCACCGTCTTCGCCCCCGCGACGACCGGCTGGGTTTTCGCGGGCACCCCCGCCGGCCTCTTCCTCTCCAAAGACACCGGCGAAACCTGGCAGCCCGCCCACCTCGTCCTCCAGTTCACCTACAACACCCGCCGCGAGATCGGCGGCGCCGCCTATGTGGACGCCTACTGGCGCGGCCGCTACTACGGTTTCATAGACGATACCGCCGCCACCGCGCCCTGGAAAGAGTAGAGCAAGAGACAAGGCCGCCGGGACGGCGGCGCTACGGTGTCGCGTGTCGGGCAGCCTTCCGTAGCGCAGGCGTCCCGCCTGCCTCGTCTTCACCGAAACCGCCGAGCTTCGAGAAGATGCGGCATTTCGCAAGGAAGCCGGTCGTGCGCAGCGAGGTGGCACGGGCTTCCAGCCCGTGGTCTTGGGCCGCATCCATGACCCGACCACGGGCTGGAAGCCCGTGCCACCTCGGCCCACGATCCCAGCGCCTTTCTCCGGACGCGCCGTCTCAACCTTAAACCGCTCTGGACCACTGGAAGCGCGAAGACAAGGCCGCCGGGATGCTCGGCGGTCCGGGAAGGCTCAGGGGTTGAAGGACCGGACGCTGTCCACCACGTGGGCCACCTGCTCGTCCGTGAGGTCCGGGTGCATGGGCAGCGAGAGGATCTGGGCGGCCCAGGCTGTCGTCACCGGCGCGCCCTCGGGCAGGGTGCGCACGCCCCTGTACGGCGCCTGCAAATGCACCGGCACGGGGTAGTGGATGCCGCAGTGGACGCCGCACGCCAGCAGGTGGGCCAGCAGCTCGTCGCGCCGGGGGGACCGCACCACGTAGAGGTGCCACACCGGCACGGTGTCCGGCGCCGTTTCCGGCAGGACGAGGCCCGTGTCCGCGAGGCCCTCGCTGTACATCGCGGCGAAGCGCCGGCGCTTGTCGTTCCATTCGTCGAGGCGGCGCAGCTTCACGCGGAGCACGGCGGCCTGCATGCTCTGGAGGCGGCTGTTGAACCCGACGACGGGGTGGATGTACTTCTCCGACTGGCCGACGTTGCGGTAGATGCGCAGGGAGTGCGCCACGGCGGCGGTGTCCGTGGTGACCGCGCCGCCCTCGCCGTAGGAGCCGAGGTTCTTGCCGGGGTAGAAGCTGAAGCAGCCGCACACGCCGAGCGACCCGGCCCGGCGGCCCCGGTGCCGCGCGCCGTGGGCCTGCGCCGCGTCCTCCACAATATGGAGGTTGTGCCGCGCGGCGATGTCCGCGACGGCGTCCATGCCGGCCATGTGGCCGTAAAGGTGCACCGGGATGACCGCCTTGGTCCGCGGCGTGACCGCCGCCTCCACCAGCTCCGGGTCGAGGGTGTAGTACGGCCGCGCCGTGTCCACCAGCACCGGGGTGGCCCCCGCCAGCGTGATGGCGTTCACCGTGGCGATGAACGTGTTGGCGGCGGTGATCACCTCGTCGCCGGGGCCGACGCCCAGGGCGCGCAGCGCCAGGTGCAGCGCGTCGGCGCCCGACGCCACGCCCACGCAGTGGGCCGCGCCGCAGTACTCCGCAAACTCCCGCTCGAACTGCGCCACGGCGTCGCCCAGCACGAAGGACGCGCCGGACATCACCTCCTCCAGCGCCGCGTGGATCTCCCCGCGGAGCTCCTGGTACTGCGTCTTCAGGTCCACAAAGTTCACTTGCATGGGGTGTCTTCCATTTCTGTTGGCGCGCCGCGCCCCGGCCGCCCGTCACTCCGCGACGTACAGGTCCTTCCAGAGGATGCCGTCCACGCCGCCGGAGTGCAGCTGGAGGGCGAAACTGCCCTCGAAGAGCTGCTGCCCCTGGTCCGTCAGGTCCAGCACGCGCATCCCGTTGACCCACGTGGTCACATGGTTGCCCTGCGTGCGGATTTCGATCTCGTTCCACTGCTCCGGCCGCAGCACCATGGCCTGGGGGGACTTCAGGTCCGGCTCCACCAGCCAGCCGCGCTTGTAGCTCTCATAGACCCAGCCCGACGGCGACGGATATTCCGGGGCGACCTCGCCCTGGAGCCCCGCGATCACGGGGTAGCCGTCGTCCTTCAGCGTGATGGTCGAGTGGTAGAAGAGGCCGAAATTGCCGTCGCCGAGGGTCTTGAACACGCCGCGGACGCGGAAGTCCTTGAAGGTCTCCTCCGTGGCCAGGTAGCCCTCGCTCTTCTTCGGGCCGCTCCCGCCGAGGATCTCCCCGTCGCGCACCGCCCACTTCTCGCTGCCCCACTCCTTCCAGCCCGCGAGGGACTTGCCGTCAAACAGGGCCCGCCACTTCCCCTCGCGCCCGTAGTCCTTCACGCGGATGTTCCGGTACTCCACCGCCGCCGTGTCCTCCTTCGCCTCGTAGGCGAAGGACTGGAGCGCGAGGAACCCGCCGACATACGCCTCGTCCTCCAGCCGAAGCGCCGACACGTCGTGCAGGAAGACCTCAATGACGCCGCCCCGCGCCGACACGCGCATCTTGTTCCACTCGTACTGCTTGAGCGTCTTCACCGACTCCGGCGACGGCTCGGCCAGGGGCCCCCGGCCGTTCTCGTCCACCAGCCGGCCGCTGCCGTTGCGCTGGCGTGTCTCCACGTTCGCCTGGTAGCCGTACATCTGCTTCGGGGCATCGGCGGCGCTCTCGCCCTCCTTCAGCGGGCGCGGCAGCCAGTGCGAGCGGAACTGCAAGCCGCCGTTCGTCGGCACGGGCGTGCGGAACTCCAACTCCACCTCGAAGTCGCGGAACTCGCGGCCGCCGAACAGCAGCCAAGTGTTCTCATCCTTCGCCGCCGTGCCCCGGACAACGCCGTCCGCCACGGACCACTGGCCGCCCAGGGCGGTCCACCCGGCCAGATCCCCGCCCGGGGTGATGTCCTCCCAGTCCGCGGCCAGGGCCGCTCCGCACACAAACACCGCAACCAGGGCAACACGGGAAAGGTTCATGGTTTGCTCTCCTTGAAGGGGCCGGGCGCGGACCCCGGCCCCGGAAAGGGGGCCACGGCAACGGTCCGCGCGGTCAACCGGTAAATAGTACCTGTTGCCCGCCCCGAACGCAAGCGGAACCCGTTTTACCGGGAAGCCGGATAAGACGCTGCGAGAAGCGGGGTCGCACCGGGAACGAGATTGCCGCGCTTCGCTGCTAAGAAAGTACCGGGTTCGCTGGAGAGGCCGCGCCCCTGGGATCGCCAAGCTTCCCCTTGGCTTTCGGGGAAATACGGATCGAACAGGCCCGCGCGGAAAAACCCAAGAGGCCAAGCTGGAGCTTGGCGATCCCAGGGGGCGCGCAGTTTGGGCGATGGAGGGAGCCGAAGACGTGGCGAGACG
>JAAYBR010000110.1 GCA_012730045.1 Candidatus Hydrogenedentota bacterium
CCCGGGGATGATCCATGCCGCACCCCTCACGGCAGCTCTTTCCCGGGAACCAAAGCGGCGTCGTTGCCGCCGCACTCCAAAAGGAGACGCCGCGCGCCCCTCTCGTCTCGCCACGGCTTCAGCTCCCTCCATCGCCCAAACCACGCGCCCCCTGGGATCGCCAAGCTCCAGCTTGGCCTCTTGGGTTCTTCCGCGCGGGCCTGGTCGCCCCGTGTTTCCCCGAAAGCCAAGCTGGAGCTTGGCGATCCCAGGGGCGCGGCCGCTCCAGCAAACCCGGTACTTTCTTAGCAGGAGCGCAGCGACTGCGGCGATCTCATTCCCGCCACGGCTCCGGCCCGCGCCCGTGTTCTCCGGCGATCCGGCGGGTGGGACGCGCGGCCGGGAATGGTGTACCATAGGGCGGTCCTGCGGCGGGACGGGCCGCGTAACAGAAGTCCGGGACGGCCGCCGTGCCGTCCCCCGGCGAATGGTAAGGCAATCGTGTTCATTTTCATCCGACGACCGGTGCTGCGCGCGCTGTGCGCGCTTTTCCTGATGCTCCTTCCCGCGGCGCTGGCGGCGGGGCAGGACCCCAACCCGCCGACCCTGCGCTCGACGCAGGGGGCGTGGCCCATCCGGCGGCAGTGGACGCCCGCCGAGACGCGGCACTACGCGAAGTGGTGGGAGCACCTCTACCTCATGAAGACCACGGGGGACCCGGAGCAGCGCCAGGCCAAGCTGGAGCGCCTGCTGACGGACCCGGCGATGAACCTGCTGCAGGACCCGGCGTTCCTGGGCGAGGGCGGCAACCCGCAGCTTCCGGGCGACGTGATGCGGGCGATGCACCACTTCATGGACTGCGGCAAGTTCACGGCGTTCATGCCGGCCTACTACGCCTACCGCCGCGCCCTACCGTGGATGACCGCGGTGGTGACCTCCGGCGAGGGCGACATCCGCACCTCGCCGTTCAACATCCCCATTAACAGCGTGAACAGCTTCGCGTACCCGTCCGCGGGGGCCTTCTTCCGCGAGGCGGTGGGCTGCTTTATCTCGGGCAACTACCGCGTGCCGCTGGACGGCAAGAACGCCCACCTGACGGACACGGTGCCCGTGGCGGTGACGCGCGAGTTTCTGCTGCCGGGCTGCGTGAACTATGTGGACGGCCACTGCCTCATGCTGGCGCAGGTCTCGGAGTACGGCGAGCTGCGCTTCCTGAACTGCAGCACGACAGACTCGCGCGATATCTTCTCGTACAACGGCATGAACGTGGTGACGGGGATCACGCCGCGGAACAGCGGCGCGACGGAGTGGGAGGGCTGCTTCCAGGGGCTGCGCGTGCTGCGCTACCCCCTGGCCGTGACCGACGCCTCCGGGCGCGTCACCTCGGTGCGCCGCCGCACGGACGAGGAGATGCGGGAGTTCGGCTTCTCCACGGAGCAGTATGAGATCGTCGGCGAGATCACGCGCACCCACACCATCGCCATGGGCAAACTCAAGGCGCAGAGTTTCCACGACTTCGTGCGCCTGCGCATGAAGTCCGTGGACCGCATCGCGCCCATGCCGTTCATGGAGTCCTATGTGGACGAGGTGCTGGAGGCCTACGCGGCCCGCGTGCCCTTCGTGCAGGACGCCTGGGCCGACGTGCGCGCCCACGGCCCCATCACCTATCCCGAGGAGCTGCACAAGGAGAACATCTTCCAGGCCCTGGGCCGCTGGGAGACCTGGAGCTCGCCGTCGTCCGACGTGGACCGCCGCAACAAGTACTTCTACCTCGCCGACTGGATGGAGTACGCCATCCGCCTCTACGGCATTGACCCGGGCTTCGTGGACCTCACGGGGCTGGAGAAATATGCGGTGCGGACCCAGTCCGATCTGGCGAAGGCCATGATCGCCGAGAAGAACCGCCTCTTCGCCGAGCATTCGCTGGAGTACACGACGTCCAAGGGGGACAAGGTGCGCCTGACACTGCTCGACCTCGAGACACGGCTCTACGACCTGTCCTTCGACCCGAACCACCCGCCCGAGCTGCGCTGGGGCGCGCCGATGGGGAGCGAGGAGCGGGCGAACGCCCCGGAGCGCCCCACGCCGGTGCCCAAGGGCGGCAGCGTGGCCATGGAGGACGCCTACCGCTGGCAGTATTTCTACCGCACCCTGTGCGAGCGGGAGACCGGAATGAGCTGCCTGCGCGGCATGTTTGTGAAGGGATTCCCCGTCCGCGACAAACTCGACCAACAGGTGGGCAAGTGGGTGGACGACGCGCCGCCCGCGGCCGCCCCCTGAACCCGCCGAGGACCTTAAGCCGATGACGAGACCGCTGTTCCCGCGGGCCCTGGCCCGCGCTGTCTGGATGTTGCTGGCGCTGTGCCCGGCGGCCCTCGCCGCCGACCCGAACCCGCCGACCCTCGACTCCACGCGCGGCGCGTGGCCCATCCGCCGCCAGTGGACGCGGGAGGAGGTGCGCCACCACGCGGAATGGATCACGCGCATCTACGAGGCCAAAACCACGGGCACCCGAGAGCAGCGGCTCGCCCGCATTGAGCGCGTGCTCACCGACCCGGAGATGAACCTCCTGCTCGACCCGGAATTCGCCGGCGACGGCTGCAACCCCCAGATGGAGGTCCCCGCCCTCCGCGCCATGCACGGCGTCCTCGACTGCGCCAAGCTCACCGTGGCCCTGGGCACCTACTACGCCTGCCGCCGCGCGCTCCCCTGGATGGCCAGCGGCGTCCGCTCCGGCGACGGCACCGACGTCCGCACCGCCGCCTACACCGTGCCCGGCGGCGTCACGAGCTGCCTCGACTACGACACGCCCGAAGCCTTCCTGCGCGACACCCTCACGGGCACCTGCACCGGCAACTTCCGCGTGGAGCCGGGCCGCGAGCGTTCCGAACTGTCCGACACCGTCCCCGTCGCCATCACCCGCGAGCACCTGCTGCCCGGATGCCTCTACTACCTCGACGGCCACGTGCTGGTCGTCGCCAAGATCAACCCGCGCGGCGAGACGCTGTTCCTCGACGCCACCACCTCGCCCACCCGCGACATCTACGCGTTCAACGGCCTCAACGCCGTCTCCGGCCTCACCACCGCCGGGGGCGGGGACTTCGCGGGCTGCTTCCGCGGGTTCCGCGCCCACCGCTGGCCCCTCGCCGTGACCGACGACACCGGCCGCGTCACCGGCGTCCGCCGCCGCACGGACGCGGAGATGGCCGAGTTCGGCTACTCCCTGGAGCAGTACGAGAAGCTGGACGAGCTGAAAAGCACCGGGAAGATCCTGGTGGACGGCGCCGCCGCCGGCAGCTTCCACCAGTTCCTCCGCCTGCGCCTGCGCACGGCGGACCGCTTCCGCCTGCAAGGCGACCTTCAGGCCTTCGCGGAGGGCACGGCCGCCCTGCTCCGGGAGCGCGAGCTGCGCGTCCAGGAGGCCCGCCGCGACGTCGCCGAAAACGGCCCCGTCGCCTTCCCCGAGGGCAGCGCCGCCGCGAACGTCTATACCGCTCCCGGCCGCTGGGGGCGCCTTGCCACGGCCCTCGAGGACGCCGAGCTGCGCGGCCGCTACTTCGAGCTGGCCGAGCACCTCAACAACGCCGTGGCCTGGTTCGAGGCGCACCCGGGGGACTTCGACCTCGACGGGTTCAACGCCGACGCCGTCTGGACCGCCGCCGACCTCGCCGACGCCCTCCTCCGCGCCAAGACGCAGGTGTTCAGCGAGGCGGCATTCGAGTACGCCAACTCCGCCGGACAGCCCGTCCGGCTGACGCTGCTGGATGTCGAGGCGCGGCTCTACGACCTCTCCTTCGACCCCAACCATCCGCCCGAGCTGCGCTGGGGCGCGCCCCCCGGCAGCGACGAGGCCCGCACCGCCGACGCAGGCCATCCCACGCCCCTGCCCCGCGGCGGCGCCGTGCCCGTGGACGAGGCCTACCGGCGCGAGGCCTACTACCGCTCCCTCTACCGCTGGGAGCCCGAGGAAAGCCCCCTGCGCGACATGTTCACCGAGGGCTTCCCCCGCCGCGACCGCCTCGACGCCGACCTCGCCCAGAAATGGTTCGGCGTCCCCTCGCCGCCCCTCGTCCCCAGCGGCGGCCGCGCCGCCTGGCTGGCGAAAAACGGCGGGTGACGGCTCCGCGCAGCGCGCAGCGCCTTGGAGTGCGGCAGCTTGCTGCCGCCTTTCTTCGCGCGGGCTTGCCCGCGCGGGGGCGCACGACAAATGACCGTGGCCGCGCTTTTCCCCAAGGCCGTCGCGGTACGTCCCGCCGCAATTTCGGCTGCCCCGTTGGGGCATGATTGTTCTGCGCGGGCAACCCAGGGCAGGCCTGGCCCTTCGGGCGGCGGCCTGGCCTGGGCTATATGCGGCAACGCTTTCAGCGTTGAAGAGGCCGGACAAGGGGCAATGCACGCACTCCATCCAGAAGCTGTCCGCGGAATTTAGTGCGATTCCCCTGTAGCGCCCCCGTGCCTTGCGGTGTTCGGGTTCGCGGATGGGGTAAGATGCGGGGATGCGGGCCGGTGGGGTCCGCGCGGGTTCCCAACCGCCGGAGTAAGGCTATTTGGAAACGCAATCCCTGACGGCGCGGCGGCTGGCGGTGTTGTCGCTGGTGCTGCTGTTCTTCTTTGTGTCCGGCGCGTGCGGGCTGGTGTACCAGGTGGTCTGGACGCGCTGGCTGGTGCTGCTGGTGGGCGCGCGGGCGCACGCCGTGGCCATTGTGCTGTCCGTCTTCTTTCTGGGGCTGGGGCTGGGCAGCCGGTGGGGCGGGCGCTTTGCCGACCGCACGCCGCGGCCCCTGTGGTGGTACGGCGTGTTCGAGGCGCTCATCGGCGTGTGGGCCGTGGGGGTGGCGCTTGCGATGGGCCCGGCGGAGGGCCTGGCGGCGGCGGTGCTGCGGGCGGCGCAGTCGAGTCCGGCGGCGGGGGTGCTGGCGCGGGCGGTCATGGCGGCCGTGCTGCTGCTGCCGCCGGTGACGCTCATGGGGGCGACGCTGCCGCTGCTGGCGCGGCATGTCACGGGGGACCCCGCGCTGGGCGGGCGGCGCGTGGGGCTGCTTTACGCGCTGAACACCTTCGGCGCGGCGGCGGGGTGCTTTCTCGCGGGCTTCGTGCTCATCCAGCGCTTCGGCTACCTGCACACGACCTGGCTGGCGGCGGCGGCGAACGCCGCGGTGGCCGTCGGGGCGGTGGGGGTGGCGCGCCTTTCCGGCGGGGGGACGGTGTCGGCCGTGCCCGCGGCGGACGACGCGCCCCCGGAGGGCCCCGAGACGGGCCGCCGGACGGCGCTGCTCCTGACGGCGGCCTTCGGCGTGACGGGCTTTTCCGCCCTGGCGATGGAGGTGATCTGGACGCGCCTGCTGGCGATGGTCTTCCTGGGCACCACCTACGCCTTCACCACCATGCTCACGGCCCTGCTCTGCGGCATCGCCCTGGGCGGGCTGGCGGGGGCGGCGCTGCTCTCGCGGCGGACGCGCTTCGCCGTGCCCCTGTCGGGGGGGCTGCTGCTGCTGCTCGGGCTGTCGTGGCTGTGCATGATCCATGCCTTCGACACCCTTCCCGCGCGGGCGGTGGAGATGCAGGTGTCGGCGGGCAACCGCTGGGAGCTGGTCGTGCGCGGCATGTTCCTCCACGCCTTTATGCTGCTCCTGCCGCCGGCGTTCCTGTCGGGGATGCTCTTCCCGGCGCTGGTGCGGGCGGTGTCGCGGAGCGCGGGGCGCTTCGGGCGCGACGTGGGCCGCCTCTACGCCGTGAACACCCTGGGCGGCGTGCTCGGCTCGCTGGCCGGGGGCTTCCTGCTCCTGCCGCTGCTGGGGGCGCAGCACGCCATGACCCTCATGGCCCTCGCGCCGCTGCCGTTCGGGCTGGCGGTGCTGTGGGGGCGGGGCGGGCTTCTGCCGCGCACGGCGGCGGTGCTGCTGACGGCGTCGTCGGTCCACGCGTTCTGGTCGCTGCCGGCGGACATCAACCGCCGCCTGAGCGCGTCGTACATGCCGAAGGACCACGAGACGGTTTTCTACCGCGAGGGCGTGGAGGGGACCGTCGCCGTGTCGCAGCCTGCGGGCGCGGCGGACGGCGCGGACCGCGTGCTGTGGATCAACCGGGTGCAGGCGACGACGTCCATCGAGCGCGGCGTGAAGATGAACCGCCTCCAGGGCGCGCTGCCCCTGCTCTTCGACCGCGACCCGAAGCGGGTGCTCTTCATGTGCTTCGGGTCGGGCATCACCTGCGGCACCCTGGCGCTCTCGGACTTCGGGCGGATAGACGCCGTGGAGATCTGCCCCGAGGTCCTGGAGGCCGCCCCGCTCTTCGCGAAGGACAATCTCGGCGTGCTGGAACGGCCGGACATCCGCTTCGTCGTGGACGATGCGCGGAACTTCCTCCTCACCACGCCGGAGACCTACGACGTCATCACCTTCGAGCCCATGCCCCTCGCGCTGGCCGGCGTGTCCAACTTCTACACGGAGGACTACTACCGGCGCTGCCTCGCGCGGCTGGCGCCCGGCGGCGTCGTGTCGCAGTGGGTGCCCCTGCACAGCCTCAACGCCGAGGTGGTCGCCTCGCTCGTGTTCACCTTCACCCGCGTGTTTCCCGAGTACTGCGCGTTCTTTGTGAACGCCGACCTCTTCCTCATGGGCTCCGACCGGCCCCTGCGGCTGGACCTCGACGCCGCCCGCCGCCGCCTCGCGCGGCCCGAGCTGGCCGCCGCCCTCGCCGCCGTGGACCTGGGCGACCCCGTGGAGCTGCTGGGGTCGTTCCTGATGGACAAGGCCGCCGTGGACCGCTTCGCGGCGGGCGGCCGCGTCATGCGCGACGACCTGCCCTGGGCGGAGTTCATCGCGCCGCGCCTCGTGTACGCGCGCGCCGTGCCCGAGAGCCTGGAGCGCCTGCGCGGCGCGGCCACGCCGCCCACATCCCTCATGGACCCCGCCGCCCTTTCGCCGGAGGACCGCGCGCGCCTGGAGCGCCGCCACCGGTCCCGCGTGCTCGACCTCGCCGCGCTCAAGGGGTACTACGGCGGCTTCGTCATGGACGGTGCCGCGCTGGAGGGGTTCATCGCCTCCCTGCGCGAGGACCCGGACAACCCCACGGCGAAGTACTACCTGCGCCAGATCCTCGGCGCGCAGGTCGGCACGTTTGTCGGCTGGCGCGAACCCGACAAGGCCCGCGCGGCGGTCGAAAAGGCCGCCCCCTGGCTCCCCGGCGACGCGCTGGTGGAGAAGCTCCGCGCCGACATCGCGGCGATGCCGGAGGAATAGGACGGGGAATGGACGAAATGGACGAAATGGACACTATGGACGAAATGGACACTATAGACGGCATGGACACTATGGACGGCATGGACTTTGTGGACAGCATGTCTTCTTGTCCATATCGTCCATAGTGTCCATATCGTCCATAGTGTCCATAGTGTCCATAGTGTCCATTTCGTCATTCAGTCCATGGGCGCGGACCCCGCACTTTCGCGGGTCGCCCCCTTCCTGATACGATGACCGCGGCGGGCGGGTCCCGCCGCACGAGGTGCCAGCCGTGGCCGAAGCCCCCCAGGCAGCCGAACCGCTTCCGCAGGTCGCCGTGGTGATCCCCTGCTACAACGCCGGGGCGCGCATCGCGCCGGTCGTCGCCGCCGCGCGCGGCCGCGCGGGCCGGGTCATCGTGGTGGACGACGGCGGCACGGACGGCGCCTGCGACGGCCTGGCCGGGGGCAACGCGGAGGTGCTGCGCCTGCCGGTGAACCGGGGCAAGGGCCACGCGCTGCTGGCGGGGATCCGCCGCGCGCTGGAGGACCCGGCCGCGCGGATCGTCTGCACCCTCGACGCCGACGGCCAGCACGACCCCGCCGAACTGCCGGGGCTCGCCGCGGCCTTCGACGCCGCCCACGCGGACCTGCTCATCGGCCGCCGCACCTTCGGCGGCGCGGTGGTGCCGTGGCGCAGCCGCTTCGGCAATGAGACGACGGCGCGGGTGGTGCGGCTGCTGCTGCGCCGCGACCTGCCGGACACGCAGTGCGGCTACCGCCTGCTGTCGCGCCGCTTCGCGGAGGCCGTGCTGGCGCATGTCTCCGGCGGCCGCTACGAGACGGAGATGGAGATGCTGGTCTTCGCCGTGCGCGCCGGGCACACCGTGGCCTACTCGCCCATCCGGACGCTCTACGAGCCGGACAACTCCTCCTCGCACTTCCGCAAGGTGCGCGACTCGCTGCGCATTTACGCGCGCCTCGCGCGGGCGGTCCTGCGGCGGCCGCGCGCGCCGGAGCCGCCGAAATGACCGCCCCGCCGGGAGACGCGCCGGAGCGTTTCGGCGCGCGGGACGCGCTGGTCCTCGCGGGGCTGCTGGGGATTGCCCTGGGCACGCGCGCCGCCGGCATCCCCATTCCCGGGCCGCTGCTGGCCTATGTGGAACAGGTCCCCTGACGCGGGCCAGACGCCGGCCTACAGAAACGGCCGGATCGTTGTGAGCGTCACGGTGAAGGCCGCCTCATTCGACGCGGCCACCCTGTGGGAAAACGGTTTCTCCTCCAGCGCCTGGGTCACGACCGCGTTGGGGCTGGGGGTGAGCACGTTCAGGCGGAGGAATATCTGCTCGGGCATGGACTCGGCCACCACGATTTCAGGGGCCAGGAGCGTGTAGCCGCCCGTGGGGAACAGGAAGCTTCCCTCGACCAGCCATTCGGCGTCCTCCAGGGAGGCCTTGGTGATCGTGCCCTGGAGCCCGAGGGGCCCCTCGAAGGCGTAGCCGTAGCGCCCCGACAGGACGGTCAGGGTGATGTCCGTGTGCTCCCGGACGCATCCGGACGGCAACACCGCGCAAAGCGCGCAAACGGCAATGAGAAGTCTCTTCATGGCGCGTCTCCCTGTGTCTGTCATGAATACAAACACCGGAGGGGCGCGTTACCCTGCCGGGGCAGGGAAAAAGTGGACGGGATGGACGCTGTGGACGGGGTGGACGGAAGCGGGGGGATGGAATCCGGCCACCGATTGCTTGACTTCTAACGGTCAGTTCCCTACAATACCCGGCGGCGGGTACCCGCCGTGGGATGACACAAGGGCAGACAGCGCCCCCTCCGGGCGCAAAGGAGCACTTTCATGAAGAAACACACGGGATTCACCCTGATTGAGCTGCTGGTGGTCATCGCGATCATCGGCATTCTGGCGGCGATCCTGCTGCCGGCGCTGGCGCGGGCCCGCGAGGCGGCGCGGCGGTCCTCCTGCCAGAACAACCTGAAGCAGATGGGCCTCTCCTTCAAGATGTATGCGGGCGAGGCGAAGGACCTGTTCCCGCCGATGAAGCGCAACCTGTCCGGCTGGACCCCGGCGAACCCGGTGGGCGACCCGTCGGTGACGTGCAACCTGCCGAACACGGTGACGACGGACGCGAACGGGGACGGGGTGAAGGACGACTTTGACATCTTCTTCGACGTGCAGAGCATGTACCCGGAATACCTGTCGGACCTGAACGTGACGGTGTGCCCGTCGTCCGCCGTGATTGATCCGGGGGACCACCACTACAACGACGACCCGGCGAACCCGGTGGACCCGTGCGCGGTGACGGACCTGTCGTACATGTACTTCGGGTGGTCCATCCTGGACGAGGTGGTGACGGCGCCGGGGACGAACGCAAACGACATGAACCCGACGCCGAACCAGAACCTGACAACGATTCTGGTGTTGAAGCTGGTGGAGCGGGTGACCAATCCGGCGGCCTACGACAACGACATCACGTATGAGGACAGCTACGCGGGCGGCGCGGACCGCACGCTGTACCGTTTCCGCGAGGGGATCGAGCGCTTCCTGGTCACGGACATCAACAACCCCGGCGCTTCGAACAAGGCGCAGAGCGAGCTGCCGGTCCTGTGGGACCAGATCTCCTCGGACCCGGCCGGCAGCGGCTTCAACCACATCCCCGGCGGCTGCAACGTGCTGTACATGGACGGCCACGTGGAGTTCATCCGCTACCCGGGCGCGCACCCCGTGACGCGGAACTTCGCCAACATCGTGGCGCAGTTCACCTCGAGCGACCCCAACATCTGATCCCCCCCCCCGGGAAAACGAACCGCCCGGCAGCCCGCCGGGCGGTTCTTTCTATGGTTGCGCCGCTGGGCGGCGTTGTGGGCGCTAGTTCGCCGGCACGGCCCCCGCCGCGCGGGGCGCGGGCACGGCCTTGGCCGCCACCGCGCCGCGGTAGGCCGCGATGCGCTGGTTCCAGGTGGTGTCCGCCACGCGCAGGGCGGTCTCGGGCGCGCGCGCCGTGGAGGCGGGCGCCGTGTCATAGCGGGCCGACGTCTCGCCGGGCATGGTCCGGTAGCTGATGCCCGCGTCCGCGGCGGTCTTGGCGCCCGGCGTCTTGCGGATGGCGCCGCGCGTTTCGGCGCGGCGTCCCGTCGCCGCCTTTTCGATGAGCGTGTTCGGGTCCGTGCCGTACTCGTAGAGGTAGACGGGGCCGTAGACGCCGGTGCCCCGGTCCACCTCCTCCAGGTACACGTCATAGCCCTCGCGGTAGTACATCATGCCGTCCAGCCAGTCGAAGGGCAGGCCGTCCACATAGTCCACCGCGCCCATCACCAGGCCCTCGGAGAAGCCGTCGTTGTACCCGTCCGACCAGCCCCCGTCCACATACTCGGGGTGCTCGTCCGCGGCGAGGATGTCCGGCCAGTTGTCGGCGTAGCCGATGTCGTAGCCCTCGCTGAACCCCACGGTGAACGCGTAGTCGTACTCCACGAAATACCCGTCGTTGTAGGCGTACCACACGCCGTCCCAGTAGCCCGCGTCGGATTCGGGGGTCTCGACCACCGGAATCTCCGAGCCGCTGTAGTAGATCGGGCCCGCGTCCCGCGTGTAGTAGCCGTCGTCAAAGCCCAGCCAGTACTCCTCGTCCACCAGGAAGCCCTCGTCAAAGCCCGCGTCGTAGGCGCTCTGGTCCCACTTCGGCGTCTCCGGCGTCTCCGGCGTGCCGGGGGTGTCCGGGGGATCCCCGTTTTCCGGGGGGCAGCCCGCAAGCAGCGCCGCCATCACCAGGCCCGCCGCAGTCATCGCGGTGCGGGCGGTTCGGTTCCAATAGCTGTTCATGATCCTGTCTCCTTTGAAGTCAGGTTTCGGTTTTCAAGTGTGGGGGAGGGGGGGGCGGGCCTCAGCGGCCGCGGCCCCCGCCCCGGGGCATGCCCACGCCGCGTCCCGCGGACATGGGGGCCCGTCCCGACGAGACCGACGGTGACGGCGACACGCCGCGCAGGGAGGAGGAGCCGCCCGACGGCGCGGACCGGAACGAACTGCTCGGCGGCGCCGAGATTCCCCGCGAGGAGGAGGACGGCGGCCGGGACGGAACCGGCGACAGCCGCGGCGCCGAGGACACTCCCCGGGAGGAGGACGGCGGGGCGGACGGCGCCGGGGAGTACTTCGGGGCGGACGACATGCCCCGCGAGGAGGAGGACGGCGGCCGGGAGGGAATGGGCGTCAGCCGCGGGGCCGAAGTCATTCCCCGCGAAGGGGAGGAGGACCGGGGAACGGACGGCGACAGGCGCGGCGCCGCCTGCCTCGGCGCGGTCACGCCGGAGGATCGGGGGGCCTTGGTCGTGCCGCCCGAATACGGGGTCAGGGAGCGCTGCGACGGGGAGGCCAGGGGCTTCGCACTGCGTCCCGTCGTGGACGGCGTCCCGGTGCGGCTGTCAGGAACCAGTCCCGACCGCACGCCCGTGGACAGGCTGCCCGAGGTGCGGGGCTCCGTCTTGCGGGGCACCGCCGGGGTCGTCGGCTCCATGTCCTGCAGGGCCATGCGCCGCGTTGCGGGCTTGGCTTCCGAGGACCGGGGGGACGCCGGGGCCGGTGTCCGCATTTCACGCGGGGCCGCCGGGGCCGGTGTCCGCGTCCCGCGCGGGGACGCGGCGGGGGTGCGTGTCGTTCCCGTCGGGCGGGGCTTGACGGTCGTTTCGGGCTTGGCGGCCGCGTCGGGCCGGCCCGCCGGGACCGACCTGCCTGCCGGGGCGGGTTTGGCGGTGCTGCGCGGGGCCGGGGCGGCGCGGTCGGCGCGGTCGGGGGCGGTGGAGGGCCGTCCCGCCTCGGCGGGCTTGGTCCGCACGCCGGGGGCGTCTGTCCGGCCGCGCCGGGTGTTCACCGCCTCCGTCGCGGGCTTGTCCGGGGTCCTGGTGCGCGCGTCGCCGTCTGTCCGGCCGCGTGCCGCCTCGTCCCTGCCCGCCGTCCCCGGCTTCGCGGCGCGCGTGTTCACGGCGCCCGAATCACCCGTCTGGGGCGGCATTCTGAAGGACTGGCGCGCCTCGGTGCTGGCCAGGCGCACGGACCGGACCGATCCGCCCGCGTTTGCCGCGGGGGCCTTGGACCGCTCGTTGCGGACTCCCACGGCGGGCTTGGTGGCGAACTGGTCGCGGCGCAGTCCGGCTTCCAGGGTGCGCGCCCGGTCGTTCAGGCCGGCGCCCTTGCCGCTTTCCGCGGGCACGCCGCGGATGGAGCGCTGGGGCGCGTAGTCACGGACCCGGAGCGTGCCGGTGTCCTCGGGGCGGTGCTGGGGCCGCGCGACGGGGCGCGGGCCGCCGCCGCCGCCGTGGCCGTCCCCGTAGTTGTTGACGGTGATGTTCCAGATGTTGACCTCGCGGGCCGGGATGCCGGCGAAGCGGTTCGCGAAGACGGGGCTCACGCCGTACACGGGGGCGTACCCGGCGTTGAGGTAGGTGCCGGTCATGTAGCTGGTCGAGGCGAGGCAGAAGGTGAACCCGCCGACGCCGAAGGTGGCCGCGCCCGCCACCATCACGGGACGCCCGTAGAAGTCCATGGGGGCCCACATGAAGGTGTCGCGGACATAGACCGTGCTGGCCCAGGCCGGGGCCCACACGGGGTCATAGTTCCACAGCCAGCCGTAGCCCGCGTTGAAGCTCCACCGCCCGTAGTGCGAGGTGACATAGGCGAAGGGGTACGGCTCGACCCACACATGCCCGTACACCGGCATGTGGTTCCAGTAGCCGGTCCGGTACGGCACATAGTCCACCACCACCGTGGGCCGCCAGTAGGGCCGCCGGTCCACATACACCCACTCGCCGTAGGAGCCCAGGTCCGCCGCGCCGATCACCGCCCCCGTCACGGGCACCGCCGTCGGGATGGTCTTCATGCCCCCCTCCAGCAGGCTCACCCGCTCCGTGTTCCACTGGTCAAAGGCGTCGCCGAGCGCGCGGTCGAACAGCATCGGGTCCGACGGCAGCATGCCCGGGTCCACCCACACACGCTGGCCGTCGGCCGCCGTGGTGTCCCCGCCCGACGGGGTGGTGACACGGACAAAGCCCGAGCGCACCGTCACCACCGACGCGCCGGCCTCGTCAATGTCCACCCGCACCAGCGAATCCGGGGAGATGTCCACCGCGCACGCGGGCGTGGTGAACTGGAGGGTGCCCCGGCTCCGGCCCAGACGCTGGACATAGAACGAGCCGACCCAGCCCCGGATGTTGGCCGACGGCGGCAGCGCCACAATGTCCGCCTTGCTTCCGTCCGCCAGTCGCAGGAAATTAAGGTCGGCCAGCTCCAGCTCGGTGGAGCCTTCGCGGTCCACCCACAGGGTGTCTCCCGGCGTCACCAGCGTGTTTACCGTGCCCTGGGTCCACTCATCGGCCCCGGAGGCCTTCAAGAGGATGCCCCCGGAGTCAAAACTGACCCGGGCGTGCATCTGGTATTCCTGGGCGGTCCCGGTGCCGGATGCCGTCCAAACAGCCAGGAAAGCCGCCATTGCGGCCGCGATGCCCGCGCCGCCCCGTTTGGTGAAGTGTCTGTTCATGGTCTGTACCTCCAAGGAATCCCTTTCTGGGAATCCGTTCAAATAGACGGCAGATGGGGCCCGGTTATTCATTTCCCCGGGAAAGAGGGGGGGGGCGATATGGACGATATGGACGGGATGGACGATATGGACAGAAAGAAAGCCCTGCCCATGTTGTCCATATCGTCCATCCCGTCCATATCGTCCATCTTGTCCATCCCGTCCATATCGTCCATCCCGTCCATATCGTCCATCTTGTCCATCTTGTCCATCCCGTCCACCGTTTCGCCCGGGGCAAGACGTTTTCTCCCGGTTCCGGTATAATAACGCAAGGTTCGTGGCGGCATGCGGAAGGGCCGCGGGCTTTTCCACGGACCGGAGGGCGCGACATGAGACGTTTGCTTGCCTTTTCGGCGGCATTGCTGGCGGTTTCGGGCGGGGCGGCCTGGGCGCAGCAGGCGACGGTCACCCTCAGCCGCACCGTGTCCTCGGAGAAGTTTCAGCCGGGGGGGCTGGTGGAGGTGACCCTGACCATCGGCTACACCGGCACCACGGAGCTGACGGCGCTCGGGGGGTGGGAGACGGTCCCGCCCGGCTGGAGCGCCTCGAATTTCACGGGGCCAAACCGGCCGGAGGTCATGGAGGTGAACGCCTCCTCGGGCCGCCTGGAATACGCCTACATCGCCCTGCCGGGCACCTATCCGCTGGTGCTGAAATACACCCTGCGCGCCGCCCTGGGCGACACGCAGGACCGCGCCCTCTCGGGCCGGGCGCTTTACCGGGTGGGTTCGGGCAACCAGCAGGAATCCGCCGAGGCGGCCACGGCGCTCTTCTACAACGCGCCGCAGGACGACACCCTGACCCTGGCGCGGCAGGCGGGGCCCACCTACACGGCCGGCGCGCCGCTGCCCGTGACGGTGACGCTGGACCACACGGGAACGGGCATCCTCTCCGACTTCGTCGTGCGCGAGGCGCTGCCCGCCGGCTGGCAGGTGGTCGCCCCCTCGGGCGAGGGCGCTCCAAACACCTTCACGCTGGACGCGAAAACCAACGTGGTGCGGTTCGGCTTCTCCGCGATTCCGGCCTTCCCCGCGACCTTCACCTACCAGGTCATCCCCCTGGTCAACGTGACGGGGGCCCAGAAGATCACCGGCGTCCTCCGGTGCAAGGTGAACGGCCAGGACCGGGAGTCCCCCGAGGTGTCCACGGACCTCACGCTGCCGTCCTCCGAGGGCGCGGGCTGCTCCGCCGCCTCCTGCGCGAAGGGCGGCGGGCTCTCCGTGGCCGATCTGCTGGTCTGGCTCCTTACGGCGGCGCTGATGGCTTCTCTTTCCCTGAGGCCCTGACCGCGCCGGAGGCTTCTTCCTTGCACGCTGACAACGCCCGGCCCGCCGACCTGTCCGTGCCCGGGGAGGTGCTGGACGCGGCGCGCGCCCTGCGCCTGCCGCCGCCGGGGGCGCGTGTGCTCGTGGCCATGAGCGGCGGGGTGGACAGCGCGGCGGCGGCGGTCCTCCTGCGCGCGCTGGGCTATGACTGCGTCGGGGTCACCCTGCGGCTCGTGCCGGAGCCGGAGGGCAGGCCGGTCTTCGAGCCCTGCTGCGGACTGGAGGCGGCGGCGGACGCGCGCCGCGTCTGCGACCGCCTCGGCATCCCCCACGAGGTGTTCCGCGCCGTCGAGCGCTTCGACCGCGACATCATTTCCCACTTCACCGCCGTCTACCGCGCGGGCCGCACGCCCAACCCCTGCCTGCGCTGCAACCGCATGATCAAGTTCGGCGCCCTTTACGCCCGCGCCGGCGCCCTGGGCTGCTCCCACGTCGCCATGGGCCACTACGTCCGCCTCGAAACCCTCGACGCCCGCCTCTGCCTGCGCCGCGCCGCCCATGCGGCCAAGGATCAGTCCTACGTCCTCGCTCCGCTCACCCAGCCCCAGCTCCGCCGCGCCTGCTTCCCCCTGGGCAGCCTCGACAAGGCGGCGGCCCGCGCCCTCGCCGGACAGGTGGACGCCCGCAGCGGCGGCAAGCGCGAGAGCCAGGAGCTGTGCTTTGTCCCCGACAACGACCACGCGGGCTTCATCGAGCGACGCACCGCGCCCGCCATGCCGGGGCCCGTCGTGGACCGCGCGGGCCGCCGCCTCGGCACGCACCACGGACTGCTCCGCCACACGGTTGGACAGCGGAGGGGGCTTGGCATCGGCGCGGCGCGCCCGCTCTATGTGCTCGAACTCCGCCCCGAGACCAACACGCTCGTTGTGGGGCCGGAGGAGGAGACCTTCTGCGCCGCCTTCGAGACCGGCCCCCTGCACTGGGGCGGCGCGCCGCCGTCGGACGCGCCCTTCGATGCCCTCGTTCAACTCCGGTCGCGCCACCGGCCCGGCCCCGGGCGGATCACGCCGACCCGGCTGGGCGCGCGGGTGGACCTGGCGGACCCCCAGCGCGCCGTCACCCCCGGACAGTGGGCGGTCTTATACGACGCGGAGGACCGGGTGCTTGCCTCGGCGGAAATCCGCCGGGTTTTGTGATATGATTCTGCAAGATGCGGGTGACGTGAGGGGAAGGGCGACGGCGGGCCGTTATTGGGAAAAATCCCCAATAGGCCCGCGTTGCGCTCAACTCCCGGGGATAGCGGATGACGGAAGAACAGGCCGCACAGAAGATCACGGTGGGAAGTGTTGTCGCGGGGCGTTATGAAATCCGCAGCCTCATCGGCAAGGGCGGCATGGGCGAGGTGTTTCTTGCCCACGACCTCCAGACGGACCGCGATGTCGCCCTGAAGACGCTCCACGCCAAGTACAGCCAGAGCCGCCACGCCATCGCGCGCTTCGGGCGCGAGGTGCGCCTCGCCCGCCAGCTCAACCACCCGGGCATCGTGAAGATTTTCGACGCGCAGAAGTGGGAGAACACCCTCTTCTACACCATGGAGTACATCGAGGGGAAGAGCCTGCGCGCGTGGCTTCAGCAGCGGCGGGCGCTGGACCTCGGCTCCACGGTGCGCGTGCTGTGCCTCGTGGCGGAGGCGCTTGAGCACGCCCACCGCGTCACCATCCACCGCGACCTGTCGCCCGAGAACATCATGGTCCTGCGCGACGGCACCGTCCGCCTGCTCGACTTCGGCCTCGCCAAGATTGACGACCAGTATGTCGGCCTCACGGTGGTCGGCACCAACTTGGGCAAGTTGCGCTACATGGCCCCCGAGCAGGAGCGCGACGCCGCCGCCGTGGACCACCGCGCCGACCTCTTCTCCATGGGCGTCATGTTCTTCGAGCTGCTCACGGGGCGCTCCCCCCTCCCGGGCCAGCGGATCACCCAGGTCATCCCGGACCTCCCCGCCAGCGCCGACACCTTTGTCGCCAAGGCCATCGCCCGCGACCCCGATGAGCGCTACGCCGACGCCCGCGAGTTCCGCGAGGCCCTCCTCGCCGTCTACCGGGACGCCCAGGCCGCCGGCCCGATTCCCGCCGCCGGCCCGCCGCCGGAGAAAAAGAAGGGCACCCTCGCCCGTCTCCTCCGGAAACTCCGCTTCTGGAAGAAGGGCTGACCGGGCGCGTCCGGGGGACGAAGCGGAAAAGACTTCAAAAAAGGAAACGGGAGAAATGGTGGAACAGATTTGGCTGCAGAGGACGGTGGTTGCGGTGCTCTTTGTGGCGCTTGTTGTGCTGATGGTGCTCGCAAAACGTACCCAACGGAAGAACTGGGGGCCCCTTCCCGGGTTGGCCGACCATATTCGAGAGGGGCGGCGGTTCCATGTCTATCTGGCCCAGGGGGAGGTTCTTCGGAACGTCCGCTTCGTGGACTGTGTCTTTGACACCCCTGCCGCTCCGCTGAGCTTGTTCCTGGACCCCGCACAGCATGGATGGATCGTGGCGGAGAGGGAGGATGGCGGCCGCGTGCGCATCCGCCCGTCGGCGGTCGCCTCGTTTGAGGACGCCGGGTAGCCGGGGAGAGACGTTGGGGAGTCTTTGTTCCTGGGCTTGCCAGGGCAATCGCACTTGGAGTCTTGGGCACTTTCTGGTTGGAGACCGTTCATTGCCCTTTGTCTAACCTCTTTACCGCCGAAAGCGTTGCCGAATACAGCCCAGGCCAGGCCGCCGCCCGAAGGGCCAGGCCTGCCCTGGGCTGCCCGGACAGAGAGAATCATGCCCCAACGGGGCAGCCGAAATTCATGTGCCGGGAAGAAGAGAAGGCCGCCGGGACGGCGGCGCCACGAAACAGCAGTCCGCCGACCCACTCCGCACCGTCGGCGGCCAGTCGGCCTGGTCACTGGGCATTCTTCACAATCTCGGCCACCACTCATCGTAGACGGCCCTAGAAAAAGAGCTCGCGGATTTTTTCCCAGTAGTAGCGGATGCGCCCGGCGAGGGGGGATCCGCCGCGGGGGATGACACGGCCGGAGCGGAGGGCGTCGTAGTATTCGAGGCCGTGGCGGACGATGCCGGTGATGGGGGCGTTTGCCGGGGTGTTGTAGTAGGTGGGCATGCCCTCGAGTCCCTCGGGCGCGCCGATGCGGACGGGGAGCCTGCACACGGTCTCGAGGAGCTGGGCGAAGGTGCGGATTTCAGCGCCGCCGCCGGTGAGGACGATGCCGCGGGCGAGCATCTGGTTCATGCGGTGGCGGTTGAGGAAGCGGGCGACCTCCTCGGCGAGCTCCTGGGCGCGGGCGAAGATGATCTCGTCCACGAGCTTGCGGGAGACCACGTCGGGCGCGCCGTTGACGGGGCTCTTCAGCTTGATCCGGGGGGCGTCGGCGGCGGACGACGACGACGGCGCGGCGGGGGCGTCGGGGCTGCCCTCCTGCTGCATCTGGTCGAGGAGGAGCCTGCTGACGCCGTACTCCTGGAGGATTTCGCCGGCCTCGTCGAAGCGCACCTTGAGGCCCGCGCTGAGGTCGTTGACGATGAGGACGGTGCCCTGGGGGATGTAGGCGGTGCCGAGGATGCTCATGTCGTGGTAGGCGGCGATGCCGATGCCGGAGTTTCCGATGTCCACGACGGCGGCGCCGAGCTGGGTGTCCTCGCTGCTGAGGCATCCGAGGGCCGCCGCGATGGGCTGGTAGACGAAGTCCTCGAGGATGCGGCCCTGCGAGTCAATGCAGGCGCGCAGGTTGTCCGCCGTCACCGAGGGGATGTTGGCGACGTGGATTTTCGCCTTGAGCACGGAGCCGCGCATGCCCAGCGGCTCGATGACGCGGGTGCCGTCCACCTGCCACTCCTGGGAGGAGGTGGAGGTGATGGCGTAGCACCCGGGGTGCAGGGCGTTCTGCGCGGCGTTGCCGCGGGCGCTTTCGAGGTGCTCCAGCTCGACGACCCCCTTGGTCAGGGGCACGCAGCCCTCCTGCACGACGGAGCGCACGGCCTCGGAGGTGATGCCGCAGAAGAGGGCCTGGGCCTGGGCGCCGGACTTCTTCCGCGCGTCCTCGAGGGCGGCGCGCAGGGCGCGCTGCGCGTCGTGCTGGTTCTGGATCTGGCCGTGGCGCACGCACCCGCGCGACGGGCTGGCCCCGTCGCCCCGGTAGCGCAGGGAGCCGTCGGGCGTCCGCTCCGCGATGAGCACGCGCACCTGCCTCGCCCCGAAATCCACCGCCGCGACCAGTTCACCTTTTCTGCCCAAGGGTTGCCCCTCCTTTCGCGCGCCGCGCTAGAACAGCAGGCCGTCCGGCTGGCCGGCCTCCGCCGGCGCGCCGCCCCCGTCCAGGGGCCGGGTGATTTCCCCGATGGCGCGCCGCCGCTCCTCAAGTTCCGTTTCCAGGGCCAGGATGTCGCCGAGAATCCCGCGCCGCCCCTCCTCCAGGTCCGCCACGCGCCCGCGGGCCTTCTCCAGCAGCTCGCGGGCCGCCTCCTCCTCCTCCATGAGCGCCTCGATCTCCGAGCTGACCAGGCTTTCCGCGGCGATGGTGTCCGTGCGCGCGATTTCCTGGTCCCGCAGGCGCTGCGCCGCGGCGGCGCGCTCCTCCTGCAGCGCGGCGATCCGCGCGTCCAGGTCCTCCAGCCCCGCGCGCGTCTCCGCGATGTCGCCGTCGAGCGCGCCCAGACGGGTCCGCGCGTCCCGCGCGTCCGCCTCGCGCGCGGCGATCTGCTCGTCCGCGCCGCGCACGCGCTCCTCCGCCTCGCGCACCCGGCGCGCCGCGTCCTCCGTCGCGTCGCCGTTCAGGCCGAGCCGGCTGCGCGCGCCGTCGAGGGCCGCGGACACATGGTCCGCCTCCTGCCGCGCCAGGGCCGCCGCCAGATGCAGCGCCAGCACCTTCGCCCCCGCGATGTCGCCCGCCAGGATGGCCGACTGCATCGCCCGGTTGACGTCCTCCACCGTCCGCGGGGCCGGGGGCGCCGGTTCGGGGGCCGGCTCCTCGGCGGGGGCTTCCCCCGTCACCGCGCTTGATGCCTCTTCCTCCTCTTCCCCGGCGGCGGGCTCGTCAGAATGGTCTGATGCGGGCGTCTCTTCGGACGCCTCCGCGTCGCCGGGCGCATGGTCCGTGTCTTCCTCCGTCGCGGCGGGCTCGGTGTCCGTCTCTTCCCGCGCGGGCTCTTCCCCGGTGACATCGCCGCGCACGTCTATCTCGCCCAGGTCCTCTTCCACGGGGGCCTCGTCGTCGGTCTCCTGCGGCGCGTCCTCCCCGGGGAAGTCCCCCTCCGGGGCGGCGTCCGCGTCATTCTCCCAGGGGGAGGCCGGCGCGTCGGTGTCGTTGGCGTCGTCTTCCTCCGGGGCGGGGGCGGCTTCTTCGGGCGTGCCGCCAAAGGGGGTTTCGGGAAGGTTCCTGGCGGGGGCTTCCGGCTCAACGACGGGTGCGGGGGCCGGTGCCGGTGCGGGCGCGACGGGCGGCGCAGGTGGCGCAGGCGGCACGGCCGCCGTCTCCCTGACGGGCTCCTCCTCGGCGGCCTCGTCCTCCACGAGGGCGATGCCGTCGCGGCGCATGGCCTCCAGCGCGCCCTGGTAGTGTTTCTGCCAGGCCATGCGCACCGTCGGCGTCTCGTTGTCAATGATGATGTCGCCGATCATCATGGAGAGGGCGTCGTCGCACGCGCGCAGGAAGGGGAGGCACTGCGCGGTGCGCCGCGCGCGCTCATAGCTGCACAGCACGCGCGCCGTGTCCGTGACCGCCTCGCGCAGGGTGTCCCACCCGCTCTCGGCGGCGATGTTGAGAATCTTCAGCAGCTCCTGAAGGCACTCGCCGGGCCACTGCGCGTGCTCCGGCGCGCCGGTGGCGTGCTGGATGTGGCGCTTGAACCGGCCCAGGGAAATCAGCACCGCCTGCGACGGGTCGTTGGGCGTTCCCGGCTGCGGCGTGAACGGATCTTCCGGCATGACCTGCTCCTCCATTTCCGGCACGGGCGCGTCGCCGGCACACGCCGCGCCGTCTTCCACCGGGGGTTCCGGCGCGGTGGCGGAGTTCTCCCCGAAAAGCTTCCGTCCGAACGCCGCCCATGTCTTGTTTTGTTTACCGAAGCGCACCGAGCGATACCTCCGTGTGGAGGATTTTAGCACAAGCGGACCGGGGACACAATATATATTGTGGTTTTTTCCGCCCCGCCGCCAAAAACACACAATATAGCGGCGCGCTGGGGAGAAGCAGGCATCGGGGCGCCTCAACGCGCGGGAAGACGCGGGAATTCCGCCGCGCTGTGTGCTATTCTAGGCGCAACATTCAATCGGCAGCCTCCGGGCGTAACAAGAGGACAAGAGGGTCATGACACAATATGCATTGGCGGGAATGGTGGCAACCTTGGTGCTGGGCGCGGGCGTCTGCGCGGCGGAGCCGCCGCGGGCGGAGCATCCGCGTCCGGACATGATGCGCGGCGCGTGGGTGACCCTGAACGGGGAGTGGGAGTTCGCGGAGACGGACGACAACAAGGCGGAATACCTCGGGGACGCCGCCTACCCGGACAAGATCACCGTGCCCTTCTGCCGCGAGAGCGCCCTGTCGGGGCTCGGCCGCACGGGCTTCATCCGCAACGTGTGGTACCGCCGGGCCTTCGAGGTTCCCGCGGGCGACGGGTGGACGGGAAAGCGGGTCCGCCTGCATTTCGGCGCGTGCGACTGGCGCACGCGGGTGTGGGTTAACGGCGTCCTCCAGGGAACGCACACCGGCGGCAGCGCCCCCTTCTGGTTTGACGTGACCGCCGCGCTGAAGCCCGGCGCGAACACGGTCATCGTCCACGCCTTCGACGACGTGCGCTCGGGCGTGCAGTCGTCGGGCAAGCAGTCGCAGAAACTGGAAAGCCACGCCTGCGTGTACACGCGCACCACCGGCATCTGGCAGCCCGTCTGGCTCGAGGCCGTCGGAAGCGCCTTCATCGAGAAGCTGCGCGTGACGCCGGATGCGTCCAACGGCCGCGTGACCGTGTGGGCGCGCGTGGACGGCGCGGCCCAGGGCATGACCCTGAAGGCGTCCGCCGCTTTCGGCGGCCAGGACATGGGCGCCGCCGAGGCCGCCGTCGAGGGCGGCCAGGCCGCGCTGGTGCTGGACCTGAAGGAGGCGCACCTGTGGGCCGTGGGCGACCCCAGCCTGTACGACCTGAACCTGTCCGTCCTTCAGGGCGAAAAGACGCTGGACGCGATGGACAGCTATTTCGGCCTGCGCTCCGTGACCATCGAGGGCCGCGCCATCCTGATCAACGGCAAGCCGGTCTTCCAGCGCACGGTGCTGGACCAGGGCTTCTACCCCGACGGCATCTGGACCGCGCCGGCGGACGCGGCGCTCAAGGCCGACATCGAGATGAGCCAGGCCGCCGGGTTCAACGGCGCGCGGCTCCACCAGAAGGTGTTCGAGCCCCGCTTCCTCTACTGGGCCGACAGGCTGGGCTACCTCGTGTGGGGCGAGTTCCCCAACTGGGGCCTGAACTACAAGAAGCCCGAGGTCAACGCCCCGGTGATCAACGAGTGGCGCGAGCTCCTCGAGCGCGACATGAACCACCCGGCCATCATCGGGTGGTGCCCCTTCAACGAGACCTCCGAAGACGCCGAGTTCCTCCAGAACACCGTGGTGGACCTGACCCGCGCGGTGGACCCCACCCGTCCGGTCATTGACTCCAGCGGCTGGCACCACGGGCACCCGAGCCCCATCGTCATGGACGCCCACGACTACAACCAGGACCCCGCGTCGTTCAAGGCGCGCTGGGACGCCGAGTGCGGCCCGGACGCCTATCCCGCGCCGCGCAAGGACGTGCCGGGAACCCCGATCCCCTTCTTCGTCAGCGAGTACGGCGGGATCGGCTGGAACGTGGCCGAGGGCGCGTGGGGCTACGGGAACAACCCGAAAACCCTGGACGAGTTCTACACGCGGCACGAGGGGCTGACCAAAGCCCTGCTGGACAACCCGTACATGTTCGGCTTCTGCTACACCCAGCTCACGGACATCGAGCAGGAGCAGAACGGCATCTACACCTACGACCGCAAACCCAAGTTTGACCTGGCCCGCATCAAGGCGGCGAACAGCGCCCCGGCGGCCTACGAGCAGAACCCGCCGATCGGAAAGGGAACCGGCATGAGCATCAGCAAACAGTCCTACGGCACCCTGCCGGACGGGCAGGCGGCGGACATCTACACCCTGTCCAACGGAAACGGCATGAAGATGTGCGTGACCAACTACGGCGGCATCATCACCGAGCTGTGGGTGCCGGACAAGAACGGCGCCGCCGCCGACGTGGCCCTGGGCTACGACAAACTGGAGGGCTACCTCAAGGCGACGCCGTACTTCGGCGCGGTCGTGGGCCGCTACGGCAACCGCATCGCCAAGGGCAAGTTCACCCTGGACGGCAAGGAGTATTCCCTGGCGGTGAACGACGGCCCCAACGCGCTCCACGGCGGGCTTAAGGGCTTCGACAAGGTGCTGTGGGCGGCGGAGACCGCGCGCCGCGCCGACGCGGTCGGCCTGCGGCTGAAGCGCACCAGCCCCGACGGCGAGGAGGGCTATCCCGGCAACCTCACGGTCACCGTGACCCACTGGCTCACGGCGGCCAACGAGCTGGAGATCGAGTACGCCGCCGAGACGGACGCGCCCACGGTGCTCAACCCCACCTGGCACGGCTACTTCAACCTGCGCGGACACAACAACGGCGACATCCTCGGCCACGAGATCATGCTCAACGCCAGCCGCTTCACGCCCGTGGACAAGACCCTCATCCCGACGGGGGTGCTCCAGCCCGTCGCGGGAACGCCCTTCGACTTCACGAAGCCCTTCGCCATCGGCGCGCGCGTGAACGACGACCACGAGCAGCTCAAGTTCGGGGGGGGCTACGACCACAACTTCGTCCTCGACCGGACGGCGGACGGGCTGTCGCTGGCGGCGCGCGTGCGCGAGCCGGAATCGGGCCGCGTCGTGGAGGTCTGGACCACCGAGCCGGGCGTCCAGTTCTACTGCGGCAACTTCCTCGACGGCACCAACGTCGGCAAGGGCGGCCACGTCTACCAATACCGCACGGGGTTCTGCTTGGAGACCCAGCACTTCCCCAACTCGCCCAACCAGCCGGATTTCCCCTCCGTGGTCCTGCGCCCCGGGGAGACCTACACCCAGCACACGGTCTACCGTTTCATGACGGACTGACCGGAACCGGAAAAGGAGACGGCCATGAACACGCTCCTCTGCGCGGCCCTCGCGGGCCTGAGCCTCGCACAGCCGGCCTACAAGGCGGACTGGGAGTCGCTGGACAAGCGCCCCAACCCGCAGTGGTTCGAGGACGCCAAGTTCGGCATCTTCATCCACTGGGGCGTCTACTCCGTGCCCGCGTGGGGGCCGAAGGAGCGCTATTCCGAGTGGTACTGGCACGACATGCAGGACAAGGACGGCGAGACCTGGAAGTTCCACGAGGCCACCTACGGCGCGGACTTCACCTACCAGGACTTCGCGCCCATGTTCAGGGCGGAGATGTACAACCCGAAAGACTGGGCCTCCGTGTTCAAACGCTCCGGCGCGAAGTACGTCGTGCTCACGTCAAAGCACCATGAGGGCTTCTGCCTCTGGCCCGACCCGAACAACTGGAACTGGAACGCCGTGGACATCGGGCCGCACCGCGACCTGGCGGGCGACCTCGTGGAGGCGGTGCGGGCCGAGGGCCTGCGCATGGGCTTCTACTACTCCTTCTACGAGTGGTTCAACCCGCTCTACAAGAGCGACGTGAACCGCTACGTGGACCAGTACATGCTCCCGCAGCTCAAGGACCTCGTCGAGCGCTACAAACCCGACCTCGTCTGGCCCGACGGCGAGTGGGAGCACCCCAGCTCCGTCTGGCGCAGCGAGGAGTTCCTCGCCTGGCTCTTCAACGAATCGTCCGCCCCCAGGGACGTGGCGGTCAATGACCGCTGGGGCAAGGAGTGCCGCGAGAACCACGGCGGCTTCGGCACGCCCGAGTACCAGCACCGCTCCAACGGCCGCCTGTCCAGCGCCGGCCTCTTCGAGGAGTGCCAGGGCATGGGCATGTCCTTCGGCTACAACCGCAACGAGTCCGCGGAGAACTACCGCAGCACGGAGAAGCTGCTCGAGCTGCTCGTCAACACCGTGAGCCGCGGCGGCAACCTGCTGCTGGACATCGGCCCCACGGCGGACGGCCGCATCCCCGAGATCATGGAGCAGCGCCTGCTTGAGATGGGCGAGTGGCTCGCCGTCAACGGCGAGGCAATCTACGGCGCCGACCGCTGGGAGAAGGCCCCCGAACTGGAGAAGGTGCGCTTCACGCAGAAGGACGGCGCGGTCTACGCCATCTGCCTCGGCTGGCCCGGCGAGAAGCTGGCCTTCCCGAACGTCACCGGGGCGAAGGCCGCCGAGGCGTCCATGCTCGGCCTGGACGGCCCGCTGGCCGCCGCGGTGGACGCCGACACGGTTTCTGTTACCATACCCGCGCTCACGCCGGACAAGCTCCCCTGCCGGCATGTGTGGGTGGTCAAACTCACGCTGAAATAGAAACCCCCGGGACGGCGCGGTCCGCCCCCGAACCGAAGAAGGAAGTGCGCGATGCGAGACATGCTGTTTGCGGCGGCGGTTGTCCTGATGGCGGCGGGAATGGCCCCCGCGCAGGACGCCCAGACCTACGCCGAGAAGCTCGGCTTCCCCAAGGGCGCCAAGGTCGTGATCTTCCACGTGGACGACGCGGGCATGCACCACGACGCGAACGTGGGCGCCATTGAGGCCATGGAGAAAGGCGTGGCCACCTCGGCCAGCATCATGTTCCCCTGCCCCTGGGCCGCCGCGGCCGCCGCCTACGCCAAGGAGCATCCGGAGTCCGACTTCGGCCTCCACTGCACCCTCACTGCGGAATGGAAGAGCTACCGCTGGGGCCCCGTGGCGGGCAAGGCCGCCGTCCCCGGCCTCGTGGACGAGGAGGGCTGCCTCTGGCACGAGGTGGAGCAGGTGACGGCCAAGGCGACGCCCGACGAGGTCGAGAAGGAGCTGCGCGCGCAGCTGGACCGCAGCCTCACCATGGGCTGGCGGCCCACCCACCTCGACACCCACATGGGCACCGTCTTCGCCACCATGCCCTTCATGGAGCGCTACGTGAAAATCGGCGCCGAGTACGGCATCCCCGTCATGGCCCCCGGCGGCCACGGCCAGTACGTCGCCGCCGAGGACGAGAAGATCGGGCCCCTGCTCCCCGGGCTCGGACAGATGGTCTGGTCCCTCGGCCTGCCCGTCCTCGACGACGTCCACACCGGCTACGGATGCAAGGACCCCGCCGACAAGAAGGCCCAGGTCATCGCCTTCCTCCGCGAGATGAAGCCCGGCCTCACCCAGTTCATCGTCCACGCCACCCGCCCCTCCGAAAACTTCAAGGAGGTTACCGGCTCCGGGCCCATGCGCCTCGCCGAGCTGGAGGCCCTCACCTCCCCCGAGGTCAGGCAGGTCGTCGAGGAGGAGAAGGTCATCCTCACCACCTGGCGCGAGCTCAAACAGCGCCGCGACGCCGCCAAGTAGGCAGACAGCCTTTTCGGCGCGGGGACGCATTCCAGCGTCCCCGCGCTTTCTTTTGGAGCACTTCAAGGGGGGGAAAGCCGCATCTACAGAATCCCGCCTCTCAACCCCAAGATGCCCTATCCTTGGGCTCGCTTCCTCCTGTCCACCCCGTCCACTCTGTCCACATCGTCCACCGAGCCCCCCGCCTACCCCTTTCTCCGGCCCCGGTGGTACAATGCGCCCAGCCCCGAATACCCCGCGTTTCAGGGTTATCCGGAATACCTTGCGGAGGACGTTTTACCATGAAAAACCGCGTGTTCACCACCGGCGAGGCCGCCGGCATCTGCGGCGTGTCCGCCGACACCGTGTCCCGGTGGTTCGACCTCGGCCAGATTGACGGCTACCGGCTGGGTCCCGGCGGCGACCGCCGCATCCCCTACCAGAGCCTGCGCAAGTTCATGCTGAGCCACGGCATCCCCCTGGACCGGCTGGAGGAGAGCGAGCGCCGGGTGCTCGTGCTGGACGACGACCCGTTCTATCTGGACACCATCCCGTCGGTCCTCGGGCGCGACGAGGTCTACGCCGTGCTGACCGCCTCCACGGGCTTCGATGCCGGGGTGATCGTCGTGGAGCACACCCCGCAGCTCGTCATCCTCGACGTCAACCTGTCGGACACGGACGGGCGGATGGTCGCCGAGCGGGTCAAGAACCGCGCGGAGACGCGCAACACC
Organism: Candidatus Hydrogenedentota bacterium; assembly: GCA_012730045.1. Classification (NCBI taxonomy): domain Bacteria; kingdom Pseudomonadati; phylum Candidatus Hydrogenedentota; species Candidatus Hydrogenedentota bacterium. The sequence goes on from JAAYBR010000110.1 coordinate 27,315, forward strand.
CGGATCCTGGGCATGTCGGCACTGCTGGACGAGGCGGGCGCGCGCGCCCTGGAGGACCACGGTTTCGACGGCTTCCTGAAAAAGCCCTTCACCGACGAGGAGCTCCTCGCCCGGGTCGGCGAGCTGTTCGAGCTGCCCAACGCCAAACTGAACCGCCCAAAACTCCCGCGCTACTGAGAAGTTTTCATAACGCAAAGCCGCGGAGAGGCAAAGACGCCGGGTGAGACGGTCCTGCCGGGAAAGAAGAGGGCGCGGCAAGCGGCGCCCCTACATGCCCGCGCCTTGGGTATGCGCACGTAGGGGCGCCGCTTGCGGTACCCCTACATGGCCGCGCCTTGGGTATGCGCACGCAGGGGCGCCGCTTGCGGTACCCCTACATGGCCGCGCCTTGGGTATGCGCACGTAGGGGCGCTGCTTGCGGTACCCCTACATGCCCTCGCCTTGGGTATGCGCACGTAGGGGCGCCGCTTGCCGCGCCCTGGAGCGGACACAAAGGCTGCGGATTGTCCGGCGATCCGGGTTCATTCGCCTCGTGCCGGATCTGGCTCCGGATTTCTCCTTGACACCCGCCCCCCCGGGGGCCCAGAATGCGGAGGGTGGCGGCGGCGGGCGTGTTCATCCACAAACTTCGGCCTTTGGGAGACCCTTGCCATGACGAAGAAACTCACGCGTCGCGGATTCCTTTCCGCCTCGGCGGCCGCGGTGGCCGCGCCCATGATTGTGCCCGCGTCGGCCCTGGGCCGCGACGGGACCGTCGCGCCTTCGGAGCGGATCACCGTGGGGTGCATCGGCATCCACGGCCGGGGCTTCAGCGACCTGCAGTGGCTCATCGGCAACAAGGACACGCAGGTGCTGGCCATCTGCGACCTGTGGAAGCAGCAGCGCGAGAAGGTGAAGGCCTTCGTGGACGAGACCTACGGCAACACGGACTGCGCCATGTACCGCGACCTGCGCGAGTTCCTGCCGTCGCGTCCGGACATTGACGCCGTGCTCATCGCCACGGGGGACCACTGGCACGCGCAGGCGTCGGTGCGGGCGATGCGCGAGGGCAAGGACGTGTACACCGAGAAGCCCTCGACCATGACGATCGCCGAGGGGCAGGCGGTGGTGGAGGCGGCCAAGCGCTACGGCCGGGTGTACCAGACGGGCACCCAGCGCCTGAGCGAGGCGAACCACGTCTTCTGCATCGAGATGGCGCGCACGGGACGCCTGGGCAAGGTCCACACGGCCTACGCGCACATCGCGCCCTGGGACATGGCCAAGATGCCGCGCGAATGGAAACCCGCGCAGCCGCTGCCGCCGGTGGACGAGGTGGACTGGGACATCTGGCTCGGCCCGTGCCCCTGGCGGCCCTTCAACCTGTCGTATGTCAGCGGCGGCTGGCGCGGCGACTACGACTTCCACACGAGCTGCATCGGCGAATGGGGCGCCCACACCTTCGCGCAGGCGCAGGCGGGCCTGGAGGCGGGCGACACGTCGCCGGTCCACTACCAGTACGTGGAAAACGACTCGGGCGACGGCATGGTCTGCACCTTCGCCAACGGGCAGAAGATGGTGCTGGCGCGGGGCGACAAATACTGGCACGGCTCCTGCGGCGAGCGCTTCGACGGCGAGCGCGGCTGGGTGGCCGCGGCGGACGGCTACACCGCCCCCGAGGCGTCGTCGCCGGAGCTGCTGGCGGAGTACGACAAGGTGGTCGGCGAGTACGTCGCCCGCACGGGCCGCTCCCTCGACCACATGCGCAACTTCCTCGACTGCGTCAAGTCGCGCGAGCTGACGGTGGCCAACCCCTCCGTCATGCACCGCTCCATGAGCACGGTCCACGCCGCCAACATCTGCATGTGGCTGGAGCGCGACATGGAATTCGACCCCAAGGCCGAGGCCTTCCTCAACGATGACGAGGCGAACCGCCTGCGCGCCCGCGCCCAGCGCGATTCCTGGACCATCTAACCCCAGCATCCCACCCGGAGGATTTTGTCATGCGCATGCGCGCCGCCGTTCTGATGTCTGTGCTGTTCGCCCTGTGTGCTGTCTCCCTGCCGGCCCGCGCGGCGGAACCCGAAGCCCCGCTGGTCTCCTGGGAGCAGACCGAGGCCCTCCGCCTGCTCTCGCTCTCCGGCGGCCCCGCCGACGTGCCCGCGGCCGCGGCGCTCCTCGGCGACGCCGCGCAGTCGCACCTCGCCCGCCTCGCCCTCGAGGCGATCCCGGGGCCCGAGGCCTCCCAGGCCCTCCGCGACGCCCTCGCCACCACCTCCGGCCCGCTGAAGGCCGGCGTCATCGGGTCCATCGCCGTGCGCCGCGACCTGGAGGCCGTGCCCGCGCTCGCCGCGCTCCTCGGCGACGCCGACCCCGTGGTGGCCGGAGCCGCCGCCGCCGCCCTCGCGCGCCTCGCCCCGCCGGAGGCCGCCGACGCCCTGAAGCAGGCCCTCGCGCGGACCGACCTCTCCCCCGTCACCCGCGCCGCCTTCTGCGACGGCCTCCTCGGCTGCGCCGACGCGCTGGCCGCCGACGGCAAAAAGGACGCCGCCCTCGCCCTGTACGATTCGCTCCTCGACGCGGCCGACACGCCCCGCACCGCCCGCTGTGGCGCCCTGCGCGGCGGCGCCCTGGCGCGCGGCGGCGCGGACGCCCTGCCCCGGCTCACCGACGCGATGAAGGGGGAGGACCGCCATCTCTTCGAGGCGGCCCTGCGCGCGGCCCGCGAGCTCGGGGGCGGCGCGAAGGTGACCAAGGCCCTCGCCGCGCTCCTGCCGGAACTGCCCGCGGAGCGGAAGACCGCCTTCATCCAACTGCTCGGCGAGCGCGGCGACGGCGCGGGTCCGGCGCTGCTGGCCGAGGCCAGGACCGCCCCCGCGCCGGTGCAGGTGGCCGCCCTGCGCGCCCTCACCCGCATTGGCCACAAGCCCGCCCTGGACCTCGCGAAAGACTGGCTGGGATCGCAGGACGCGGAACTGTCCGCGGCGGCCCAGGAGACGCTGAAGTATTTCCCCGGCAAGCGCGGCGACAAGATGCTCAAGGACATGCTGAGGGACGAGGACCCGGCCACCCGCACGCTGGCGGTGAAACTGGTCGGCGCGGGCGGGCTCGAGGAGCCCAACAAACCGCTCATGAAGGCGGCGGAGACGGACCAGGACGCGGCGGTGCGCGCGGCCGCGCTGGGGGCCCTGAGGAACATCGCCGGGACGAAGGAGATGCCCGCCCTGCTCAAGCGCCTGACCGGCGCGCCCACGCCCGAGGAGACGCAGGCCGCCGAGGGCGCCCTCGCCGCCCTGTGCGCCCGAAGCCTGAAAGTCACCGCCGACATCGTGGTCACAAAGGCCGTGTACGGCGCCCTGCCCGACGGCCCCTCCGCCGACGTGACGGAGACCGTGGCCCGGATCGTCGCGTCGGGCGCGCCCGCCGTGGACGCCTCCAACGCGCTCTTCGGCGACACCGCCCCCAACCTCGTGAAGAAACTTCAGGTGGAATGCACCGTGAACGGCTCCCCGGCGGTCCGCACGGCCGCCGAGGGCGAGCAGCTCACCCTCGCGGCGGCCACCGCGCCCGCGGAGATCGCCGACGCGTTCCGCGCCGCCTATGACACAGCCGACGGCGAGGCGAAGGCCGCGCTCCTGCGCCTGCTGGCGACCACCGGCAACGCCGCCGCGCTCGACACGCTGAAGGCGGCCGCCGCGCAGGACGGCCCCCTGAAGGACGCCGCGCTCCGCGGCGTCTGCGCGTGGCCCACGGCGGACGCCCTGCCCGCCGTCATGGAGCTGGCGATGGCGTCGCCCGACCCCGCGGTGAAGACCCAGGCGCGGCGCGACGCGGTGCGCATGCTCGGCCTCGGCCAGACCGAGACGGCGGAGCGCCTGCGGCTGTTCGGCGAGCTGCTCGCGGCGGCCGCCGACGCGGACGAGAAGAAGCTCGTGCTCAGCGGCCTCGCCCAGATCCCGCGCGCGGACGCGCTCGAGATGGTGCTGCGCCAGTTCCCCGACGAGGCGGTGAAGAGCGAGGCCGTCCAGGCCGCCGTCGCCATCGCCAAGAGCCTCGGCACGACGGGCCGCGAGGACGCCGCCATCCTGCCCGCCGCCGGGCTGGCCGGGTGGAAGGGCAACACGGAGTACTGGCGCTTTGAGGACGGCGCGGCCGTCGGCGGCAGCGGCGAGAAGATCCCCCGCAACGAGTTCCTCTGGGCGCCCGTGACGGTCGGCGACTTCTACCTCGCCCTCGACGTGAAACTCGACCCGCCCTCCGCCAACGCCGGCATCCAGTTCCGCTCGAAGCCCGTGGACGAGGCCGGCCAGGCCCTCGGCTACCAGGCCGACGCGGGGCCCGAGGAGTGGGGCCGCCTCTACCACGAGCACGGCCGCGGCAAGCTCGACTGGACCGACCGCGCCGCCGCCGCCGTGAAGCACGGCGAGTGGAACCGCTACGAGATCCTCGCGGTCGGCCCGGCCATCTGGCTGGTCATCAACGGGAAGCTCGGCGCCGCCTGCCTCGACATCAACAAAGAGGGCGAGCGCAGCGGTGGCATCGCGGTGCAGATCCACGGTGGCCCCCCCCAGACCGCCAGCTACCGCTTCGTCAAACTCGTCCACGACCCGGCCTTCAGCCTCCTCGAGGTGGACGCGAAACGCCTCTTCAGCGCCCTGGCCGTGCCGGAACTGTAGGGCGGCCCGGCCGGAAATAGGAAGCAGGGGAAGTATGGGACGCGGGCGGTCTTGGTGATCGTTGGCAGCCCGGTGTGCCGTCCCCGGTCCATCCCGTCCATCCCGTCCATCTCGTCCACCCTTCCGGAATCGTGCTACACTTTCCCGCGCGCCCGCATTGGGCGCGCAGGAGCCCTGCCATGACGGGAAAAGAGCTGGTGCTGGCCGCGTTCCGCCGGGAGACGACGCCCCGGGTGCCTTGGGTGCCCTTTGTGGGGGTTCACGGCGGGTTCCTCATCGGCATGCCCGCCCATGACTATCTGCGCTCCGCCGAGGCCATTGTGCGGGGCCAGCTTCTTGCGGCGGAACGGTACCGCCCGGACGGATTGCCGGTGGTCTTCGATCTCCAGGTGGAGGCGGAGGCCCTGGGCTGCCGTTTGGCCTGGGCGGAGGATGTGCCGCCGTCGGTGGTGTCGCACCCGCTGGAGCATCTGGCGGACATCACCGCCCTGCCGGAACTGTCCTTTGACGCGGGGCGCTTCCCCGTCATCGCGGCGGCCACGAAGGGGCTGGTGGAGAAGGCGGGGGACGACCTCGCCCTCTACGGGCTGATCACCGGGCCCTTCACGCTCCTCTCGCACCTGCGCGGCGGCGAGCTGTTCCTCGACCTGCTCACGGACCCGGACGGCGTGCGCGCGGCCATGGACCGCTGCGCGGACATCGCGCTGCGCTGCGCGCGGTTCTACCTGGACCTCGGCGTCCCCGTCGTCGCCGTGGTGGACCCCATGACCAGCCAGGTCTCGACGGGGCACTTCACGGAGTTCATCGCCCCGGCGCTCGACCGGGTCTTCACGGGCGTGCGCGCCCGGGGGGGGTACTCCTCGCTCTTCGTGTGCGGCGACGCGACGCGGAACCTGGGCGCCATGTGCGCGACGGCGTGCGACAACGTCTCGATTGACGAGAACATTTCGCTGGTGGCGCTGCGCGAGCACGCGGCGCACTACCGCAAGTCCTACGGCGGGAACATGCGCCTGACGACGGTGCTGCTCATGGGAACGCCCGACGACGCGAAGCTCGACGCGATCCGCTGCCTCGACGAGGGCTACGGCCCGGGCTTCCTCCTCGCGCCGGGCTGCGACCTGCCCTACGCCACGCCGGAGGGCAACCTGCGCGTCGTCGCCGACATGGCCCGCGACCCCTACCTGCGCGACATCGCCCGCGTGGCGGCGCAGGCGAGCGCGGACGCCTTCGACGACATCGTCCTGCCGGACTACGCCCAGGAGATTGGGATCACCGTGGACTGCGTCACCCTCGACTCCGCGGCCTGCGCCCCCTGCCAGTACATGCTCGACGCGGCGGTGCGCGCCGCCGAGCGCGCCCAGGCCCCCGTGCGCGTGAAGGAACACAAGATCAAAAACCGCGCCGGCGTCGGCATGATGTGCCGCCTCGGCCTCAAGAACATCCCGGCCCTCTGCCTCGACGGGCAGCCCCGGTTCATCTCCATCATCCCGGACATTGACACGCTCGTGGCGGCCATTGAGGACGCCTGGCGCGCGAAGAAGAAACGCTGACCCGGCCCGCGCCCCCGCGCGCCGAAAGGAGTCCCCCATGACCGCTGTCGCACTGGTCCTTGCCGCCCTGCTGGTGCCCCTCGACGACACCGCCGCCGTCCGCCTGACCGCCGGCCACCAGGTCCTCCAGCGCGACGCCGCCGGCGTGGCCGCCTGCGTGGTCGAGCTGCCCGCCGAGCTCTTCGCGGGCGAGACCGTGGAATACTCCGTCGCGCGCCCCGGCGCGGACTCCGTCCGGGACGCGATCCGCGTGGCCCAGGACCCCGAGCGCGGGCGCGCGGGGCTGCTGCTGAAAAACCTGCCCGCGGGCGGCCCCTATGACATCGAGGTCCTCGCCCGGGGCATGGACGGCAAGGAGACCTTCCGCGCCGCCTTCCAGGGCGTGCTCGTGGGCGACCTGTGGGTCCTCGCCGGGCAGTCCAACATGCAGGGCGCCGCGCCCGTGCCCGGCCCGCAGACGCCGCACCCGCTCGTCGCCATGCTCGGCATGGACAACGCGTGGCGTCCCGCCGCCGCGCCCACCCACCGCATCGTCGAGTCGGACGCGCCGGTGATGAAGGCGCTGCTGCTGAACCGCGGCGGCTACAAGTCGGAGGAGGACATTCTCGCGGCGCGCAAGGCGAGCCGGGAGGGCACGCCCTGGGGCGGCGCGGGCTGCGACGTCTTCTTCGCCGAGTTCCTGGCCAACGAGGCCGGGGTGCCCGTGGGCCTCATCCCCTGCGCCTTCGGCGGCACCTCGCTCGACGAGTGGAGCCCCGCCCTGCTCGACAAGGGCGAAGAGAGCCTCTACGGGAACATGGCCGCCCAGGTGAAGCGCGCGGGCGGGAAGGTCCGCGGCATGCTCTGGTACCAGGGCGAGTCCGACAGCGCCCCGGGCGTGTGCGACACCTATTTCGACCGCTTCAAGACCTTCGTCGAGTCCGTCCGCCGCGACACCGGCAACCCCGACCTCGCCGTGTTCACCGTGCAGATCGGCCGCGTCGTCGTGCTGGCGCCCGAGACGGCTTTGGGCTGGAACAAGGTCCGCGAGCAGCAGCGCCGCGCCGCCCGGGAGTTCCCCGGCGTCTACATGACGGCGGCCAACGACCTCCAGATGAGCGACGGCATCCACATGGGGTGGGAGGGCCACCGCGTCCTCGGCGGGCGCCTGGGCCGCATGGTCCTGCCGCTTGTGCGCGACGGCGCGGCGGTCCGGCGCGGCCCCGACTTCGAGAAGGCGCAGTTCGCCAACGAGGCCCGCACGGAAATCTGGGTGGACTGCTCCAACGTCACCGGCGACCTTAACGGCGGCGGCGGCATTATGCGCGGCTTCGCCGTGTCCGCCACGGCGGAAGAGCCCGGCCGCGACGTCTTCTTCGCCGTGCAGACCGTGCCCGGCGTCCCCGGACGCCTCCTCCTGCGCACCGGCGCGCCCCTGGCCCCGGAGACCCTTCTCAGCTACGGCATGGGCCTCAATCCGGCGGTCAACGTGGTGGACGCGGACAACCTGCCCCTGCCCGCCTTCGGCCCCGCGGCCATAGAGCCCTTCGCGCCGCCCGCGGGCTGAGGGATGAGGCGGCTCCCCGCTGGAGGGGGAGCGATGGCGCGGAAGTCGGGCGCGGCAAGCGGCGCCCCTACGGGCGGAACGCCCGGTCTCTTCGTGTATGCCCACGGCGCGCGCATGTAGGGGCGCCGCTTGCTGCGCCCTATGTGCGCATGCTCTGGGCACATGCGAAGACACCGGATATTCCGCCCGTAGGGGCGCCGCTTGCTGCGCCCTGGCGCGGACACGAAGACCGTCCGGTTGCGTCCGCCGCGTCACGCGGCAGGATCACCCGCCCGCCTCCTCCGGCGTCTCCGTTTCCGGCGCGGGCGCATCCTCCTCCCCGGTTTCCGGGGCGGCCTCCGGTGCGGGCGCATCCTTCTCTCCGGTCTCCGGCGCGGGCGGGGCCTCGGGGGCGAAGCCGCCAAGGGCCTCCTGGAACCCCGGCGTCTCGCGCAGGGCGGCGAGGTCGGGGTCGAGCAGGGCCTCGCGGCGCAAAGCGTCGGAGCGGCGCGTGGCCAGGGGGAGCCATTCGAGGGCCTTCTCGTTCATGCCGCCGAGGGCGTAGAGGCAGGCGAGGTTGTAGGCGGGCTTCGGGTTTTCCGGGTCGAGCTCGTGGGCGGCCAGATAATGTTCCTCCGCCTCGGCGAGCCGCCCGAGCTGCACCAGCAGGTTCGCGTAGTTGTTGTGCGCGGCGATGTCGTCCGGGTCCAGCTCCAGCGCGCGCAGGGCGTGCTCCTCCGCCTCGGGGTACTTTTCCTGAAGCCGCAGCACGACCGCCAGGCTGTTGTGCGGGCGCGCCCAGTCCGGCTCGAGCGCGATGGCCCGGCGCAGCTCCTCCGCCGCCTCCTCCAGCCGGTCCGCCGACCGCGCCACCAGGCTGCCCAGGGAGGCGTGGGGCCAGCTCCAGTCCGGCTCCGCCATGGCGGCCCGGCGGTAGAGCGCCTCCGCGGCCGACGGGCTCCCCTCGCGCTGAAGCTGCACCGCGGTCACATAGAGCGCCCCCGGGTCGTCCAGCCCGTGCTCCTCGGCGGCCGCCGCCGCGATGCGCACGGCGGACCGGGTGTCGTCGCGCCAGGCCGCCGGATCCTCCGCGAGGAGGTCCAGCGCGTAATCCACGCGGTCTCCGGGCGCCGCCGCCGGGGCCGGCGCGCCGCCCGGCCACTGGCGGCAGACAAGCACCCCCGCCGCGAGAAGCAGCGCCGCAAAAGCGATTTTCCACGCGACACGCACCGGTCGCACTCCTGTGCCCGGAAAGCCGGGCGGGTCCCCCTGGACACGCCCGGTCTTCCCCCTGTCAGTGTACTATACCCGCGCGCGCCGCGTGCGTGTCAGGGGAAGGGGCGCGCAAAAATGGACGAGATGGACAGAATGGACGGTATGGACAGAATGGACGGTATGGACAGAATGGACGAAATGGACAGGGTGGACACGGTGGACCAAGGGGCCCGCCCCCCCCGCCGGTCCATCTCGTCCATCTCGTCCATATCGTCCATTCTGTCCATTCCGTCCATCGTGTCCACTCCCGTTCTTCCCGCGCCGACTGGATTCTTTCTTTTCGCTGGGCTATGCTTTGGGGCGGCGTTCCGGCCTCCGCCGCACGGGTGCGGCGGAGGCGCGGACTCGCCGCAACTTAGGGAGACGACCGACATGTCCGGCAGCCACGACCCCTCCAGCCCCACCCGGCGGGCCTTCCTCCAGCGCACCACGACCACGGCGGCGGCGGCCGCGGGGGTGTTCTCGGTGCTTTCGCGCGCGGCGCGGGCCGACGCGGCGGCGCCGCTGAAACTCGGGCTGGTGGGCTGCGGGCGGCGCGGCACGGGCGCGGTGATGAACGCCCTGGACGCGGACCCCAATGTGACGCTGGTGGCGATGGGCGACCTGTTCCCCGACCAGATGGCGAAGGCGCGGGAGAAGTTCGCGGCGCGGGCGGATCGCGTGAAGGTGACGGACGAGACCTGCTTCACGGGCTTCGACGCGGCGGACAAAGTGGCGGCGTGCGACGTGGACGTGGTGATGCTCTGCGAACCGCCCGGCTTCCGGCCCGCGCACTTCCAGGCCGCCGTGGAGGCGGGCCGCCATGTGTTCATGGAAAAGCCCGGGGCCGTGTGCCCCGCGGGCGTGCGCTCCGTGCTGGCGTCGGCGGCGCTGGCGGACCAGAAGGGCCTGTGCGTCGTGGCGGGCACCCAGCGCCGCCACCAGAAGCCCTACCAGGAGGTCATCAGGCGCCTCCAGGACGGGGCCGTCGGCGACATCGTGTCCGCGAGCTGCTACTGGATCGGCGACTACGGGTACTACCCGGCGGTGCTCCGGCAGGACGGCTGGTCGGACGTGGAGGCCCAGATCCGCAACTGGAACTACCATGCGTGGCTCTCGGGCGACCACATCGTGGAGCAGCACCTGCACAACATTGACGTGATCCACTGGGTGCTCGGCCAGAACCCGGTCAAGTGCCTCGGCATGGGCGGCCGCCAGCAGCGCACGGGCCCGGAGTTCGGCCACATCTACGACCATTTCTCCGTGGAGTTCGAGTATCCGGGCGGCGTGCTGGTGCAGAGCCTCTGCCGCCAGATGCAGGACACCGAGGGCCGGGTGAACGAGCACGTCGTCGGCACGAAGGGCGCCGCGGTGCCCGGCAACAGCATCCGCGGCGGCAGGAAGCCCTACACCTTCCGGGGCGACGCGTCGGACCCCTATGTGCAGGAGCACGCGGACCTCTACGCGGCCATCCGCTCGGGCAACCGGATCACCGAGGCGCACGCCCTGGCCCAGAGCACCCTGGCCGCCGTCATGGGCCGCATGTCCGCCTACACCGGCCAGACCGTGACCTGGGACTTCGCGCTCAACCAGAGCACGCTCGATCTGACGCCCAAGAACCAGGCCTTCGGCGACCTGCCCCAGGCCCCGGTTGCCATGCCGGGGGTGACCCCGCTGGTGTGAGGGCGTGACACGCCCGGCCCCGATGCGGTACCATGCGCCCATGGCCGAGCATGTGCTGGAAATGCGGAACGTGACCAAGCGGTTCCCCGGCGTGACCGCGCTGGACGGCGTGTGTCTGGCCGTGCGGCCCGGGGAAATCCATGCGCTGGTGGGGGAGAACGGCGCGGGCAAGTCCACGCTCATGAAGATCCTCGCCGGGGCCCAGCCCATGGACGGGGGAGAGATTCTCCTGGACGGCATGCCCGTCCATATCCGCACGCCCCACGACGCGCAGGCCCTCGGGATCAGCATGATCCACCAGGAGTTCAACCTGGTCCCCCGCCTGAGCGTGGCGGAGAACATGTTCCTCGGCCGCCTGCCGTCGCGCGGCACGCCGCGCCGCGTGGACTGGCGCCGGGCATACGCCGGGGCCGGCGACGTGCTTGCCCGCATCGGCGCGGAGATTGACCCGCGCCGCCCCGTGGGCGAGCTGAGCATCGCCCAGCGGCAGATGGTGGAGATCGCCAAGGCCCTCACGGTCAACGCGCGCATCCTCGTCATGGACGAGCCGTCGGCCACGCTGACGGACCACGAGCTGCGCGCCCTCTTCCGCCTCATCCGCGAACTGCGGCGGCAGGACATCGCCGTCGTCTACATTTCCCACCGGCTGGAGGAGCTGTTCGAGATCGCCGACCGTGTCACCGTCATGCGCGACGGGGCCTGGGTCGGCACGCACGACGTCTGCGACCTCACCCGCGAGGACGTCATCCAGAAGATGGTGGGCCGCGAGCTGGCGAATGAATACCCCGTGAGCCCCCGGCCCCGCGGACCCGAGCGCCTGCGCGTCGAGGGGCTGTCCCGGCCCGGCGCCTTCGAGGACGTGTCGTTCACCCTGCACGCGGGCGAGATCCTCGGCCTCACCGGCCTCGTGGGCGCGGGGCGCACCGAGGTCGCCCGGGCGGTCTTCGGCGCGGACCGCGCGGCGCGCGGCGCGGTGTTCCTCGACGGCGCCCCGGCGCGCATCCGGTCCCCGCGCGACGCCGTCCGCCTGGGCGTCGCCCTGCTCACAGAGGACCGCAAGGGGCAGGGCCTCGTGCTGAACATGTCCGTCCGCGAGAATGTGACCCTGTCCAACCTGGGCGCCCTGGGGCCGGGGCCCCTGCTGCTGCCGGGCCGCGAGCGCGAACCCGCCGCGCGGCTGTCCGAAGAGCTTCAGGTGAAAACCCCGTCCATCGAGCAGGCCGTGCGCTTCCTCAGCGGCGGAAACCAGCAGAAGGTCGTGCTGGCCAAGTGGCTCTTCACCGGCGCGCGCGTGCTCATTTTCGACGAGCCGACCCGCGGCATAGACGTGGGGGCCAAGGCGGAGATCTACCGCCTCATTGACCGTCTCGCCGCCGGGGGCGCGGCCCTCCTGGTGATTTCCAGCGAGCTGCCCGAAATCCTCGGCATCTGCGACCGCATCCTCGTCATGCACGAGGGCCGCCTGCGCGGGGAACTCCCCCGCGAAGGCACCACCCAGGAGGACATCATGCGCCTGGCAACGGGGGGGTAGGGGAGTCTGGAGTCTGGAGTCCAGAGTCTGGAGGAAGAGGGGAGAGGGGAACATCGGACCGATCGGTCGGATCCGACGGATCAGTCGGAGGGAGGGCGTTGGTCCGGCCTGTCTGACCTGTCCGACCCGTCCGACCCGTCTGACCCGTCCGACCTATCCGACCTGTCCGACCCGTCCGACCCGTCCGACCCGTCCGGCCTGTCTGACCTGTCCGCCGCCTTTGCCGGCCGTCTCTCCGGCTTCAGCAGCCCCAGTCCGGCCTCCCAGGCCTCCTGCGGGGTGATCCGGGCGAGGAGTTCGGGGCCGCGGGCGCGGTCTATGGGCTTGTCGGGGGGGGTGTCGCCGCCGTAGAGCACGGCGCAGGGGGGGCGCAGGGGGCTGTGCATGCGGGGGTCGGTGCCGCCGAAAAGGCCGACCACGGGGACGTTTACCGCCGAGGCGATGTGCATGGGGCCGGTGTCGCCGCCGATGAACAGGTCGCTGCGCAGCAGGAGCGCCGCCAGATGCTTCAGCGTGGGGGTTTCGGGCGCGATTTCGGGGTTGCGCCTGGCGAGGGACTGGACCTTCTCCACGACCCCGCGCTGCCCCGGCGCCCAGGTCAGCAGCACCTCGAAGCGCCCGTCGGCGAGCAGCAGGTCCGCCAGGGCGGCGAAATGCGTCAGGGGCCACTGCTTCTCGGCGCGGTCCACCGGCGCGTGCAGCACCACCAGGCGCTTGCCGCCGTGGAACTTGTCCGTGAGGTACTCGTCCACCTCGTCCTGGACGGCGTCGGGAATCTCGATTTCGACCTCGAGGTTGAGGCGCTTCGCGCCGAAGACCCTCACCAGCTCCAGGTTTTCCTCGATGCGGTTCATCCGCGCGGCGGGGAGCCGGACCCGCTGGCTGGCGAAGAGGGCGCTGCCCTCCTGGCTGCGGGGGCGGGCGAAGGCGACGCGCTTCCGGGCGAGCGAGGCGCCCATGATCAGGCCGCTTTTGGCGATGCCGTGGAAGTCGAAGACGACGTCATAGCGGTTGCGGCGGATTTCACGGCAGAACCGGAGAAAGGCGGTCGTGGCGGACCAGGCGTCGTCCGGACGGGGGAACACGATGACCCGGTCCAGCGCGGGGTGCCCCTCCAGGATGCCCGCGCTCTTCGGCTCGACGGCCCAGTCAATCTGGGCGTGGGGGTGCAGGTCGCGCAGGGCATGCAGCGCCGGCAGCACGCGCACCACGTCGCCGATGGCGCTCAGGCGGATGATCAGGATGCGGGGCACGCCGTTGAGCATGAACGGGTTCCGGACGGTTGGGGCGGGCACCCCCCGGAGGACGGCATGCCCGCCCGTGAGAGGATGCGGGACAGGCGCGGCGCCCGGCCCGGAAATTCAAAATGGCGGAGAGAGAGGGATTCGAACCCTCGGTACGCTTCCGCGCACACACGCTTTCCAAGCGTGCACCTTCAACCACTCGGTCATCTCTCCGGGGCGGCGCAGATTATAGGGGTTTTGGCAGGGGGAATGCAAAGACGGGGCGGCGGGCGCGGACGCCGCCGTTCCGGGGATTCCGGGTTTCCTTTGAATCGCCCGCCGGCCCCGTGATAGGATACCTTTCCCGCGTGTCGTCACCCTGCGGGAACCGGCGGCGGTTCCCGTCCCGGCGGGTGTTCGGGCTGAGCACCGCGCGCCGGGCCTCACTCACGGGGGCAAGAGCCGGCCTTCCCGGGCCGGGGCGTGCCTTCGGACGGGGCGCAGAAATACGGAAACGACCCTATGTACATTGGCAGCCAGACAAGCAGCACCCTTGTGGACGTGTTCCGCATCGGCCTGCAGGAAGTCATCAAAGCCACGGGGTTGCCGGAGGAAGTCCGGTTCAACACGGACAACTGCACCCTGTTCATCCGGGGCACGGACCTCGCCAACCGGATAGACCAGCTGCGGATCCTCTTCAAGCCCAAGGCCGGCGTGACCCAGGAGGAGCTGGAGAAGGGGGTCGCCTCGACACGGATCAACTGCCGGGTCAAGCTGGAGGAGGGCACCGTCAAGCTGGGCGTGCCCGCCTTCGAGTGGCGCCAGCTCCAGCAGCTTCTCCCCATAGACGCGCTGGTCGAGCATTTCATCGTCAAGTCCCTGCGCTCGGCCACCTGGAGCCTCGAAGTCGAGAAGTACATGGAGTCCGGCTTCAACATCAACGTGCTCATCGAGGAGATGAAGCGGCTGAAGGCGTCGGACCTCCACCTGCGCGCGGGCAACCGCCCCTTTGTGCGCGTGGACAACGACCTGCAGCCGCTCGAGAACTGCCCCGCCATCACGGCGGAGGACATGCGCAAGTTCGTCCTCCAGCTCGGCGGCCCCGACGAGATGCGGCTGCTGGAGACGGAGCGCGAGTCGAGCTTCCAGTACCACGCCGTCGGCGTCGGCTACCTGCGCTGTTCCGGCTACATCAAGCAGAAGGCCCTGGCGCTGGCCGTCCGCCTCATCCCCGAGGCGCCGCTCCCCTTTCCCGCGCTGAACATTCCCGACGTCGTGGCCTCGGTCTGCTTCAAGCACCGGGGCCTTTTTTTGGTCTGCGGCGTCACCGGCTCCGGCAAGTCCACCACCCTCGCCGCCATGATTGACTTCATCAACGAGCGGCGCCGCAGCCACATCATCACGGTCGAGGACCCCATCGAGTACGTGTACACCGACAAGTCGAGCATCATCTCGCAGCGGCAGGTCGGGCGCGACACCCACTCCTTCGCCAACGCCCTGCGCGGCGCCCTCCGCGAGGACCCCGACGTGATTCTCGTCGGCGAAATGCGCGACATCGAGACCATCCGCGCCGGCCTCAGCGCGGCGGAGACCGGCCACCTCGTGTTCAGCACCCTGCACACGACCACGTCGGTGGACACGATCAACCGCATGATCAGCTACTTCCCCCAGAACGAGCGCGACCTCATCCGCCAGGAAATCGCCTACACCCTCCAGGGCGTGGTGTGCCAGCGCCTCCTCAAGCGCATCGGCGGCGGCCGCATCCCGGCGGTGGAGATCCTCCTCGGCGGGCGGCCCATCGTCCGCGACGCCATCCTCGACGGCGACCTGGACAAGCTCTACGGCATCATCGAGGTGGACAGCGACATGCGCAGCTTCGACCAGTACGCCGTGGAGCTGTACCAGAAGGGGCTCGTGACCAAGGAGGAGGCCATCACCTCGTGCAGCAACGAGGAGGGCTTCCAGCGCATCATCTCGGGCATCAAGGGCACCGAGGGCCGCCGCCTCCTCAAGTAGGCCCCGGATCCTCCTCGTCCGGCGACCGCCGCGCCCGCACCACCAGCGCGCTCCCCCCGATCAGCAGCGCCGCCCCCGCCCACTGCACCGCGTTCATCGCCTCGTCCGGCCACAGCGCCAGCGCCACGGCGTACGTCGCCAGCGGGTTCAAAAGGTGCAGCGTCGTGCAGAAGGCCGCCCCCAGCCGCACCTGCGCGTAGTGGAACGCGCTGTGCGACAGGCTGATGCTCACCGCCCCCGACAAAAACGCCACCGCCGCCACCCCCGGCCCCGCCGACACCACCTGGCCCGCGTCCCCCTTGCACAGCATCACCGGCAGGAAGCCGACCGTCGCCATGTTCGCCACGAGGGTGAACATCGGCACCGGGTGCAGGTCGCGGCACGCGTGGCGGCTCGCCACGATGTACACCGCCCAGCACACGTTCACCAGCATCAGCAGCCAGAAGGAGAGGTCCGGCGACGGCAGCGCCCCCGCCCCCGGCGCCTTCAGCAGCACCCCCCACACCCCGAACAGCGACAGCACCGCCCCCGCCAGAAAGCGCGGGTCGCGGATCACCCCCCGCTCCTCGCGGAACGCCGCATAGCTCAGCAGCGCCACCATCGGCACCTGGAGCTTCACCACCAGCTGCGCCGACGTCGCCGTCGTCTGGTAGATCGCCACCGTCCACGCCGTCTGCATCAGCACCACCAGCAGGCTGATCCCCAGCAGCGCCCGCCACCGCCCCAGCGCCTGCCGCAGCTCGCGCGGGTAGAACACGGCGCACCAAGGCGTCAGCGCCGCCGCCGCGCTCGCATACCGCACAAAGGACTGCGTGTACGCGTCATAATGCGGCGAAAGATACCGGATGAACACCGGCGCCAGCGCCCACCCCAACGCCGACACCCCCAGCGCCGCCCACGCCCACCCCAACCCCGGCGCAAAGGGGCTTTCCGTCGGGGAACCGGCGGCGGGTGCGGGCTTCGTCGTCATGCGGGGGAGGCTCCGTGCGGGGGAAGGATTAAGATTTCGAGTATACCACAGGCCCCGCAGGCGTCCGGGATCAGAACCTCAGCGTCATCCCCGCCGCGCCGGGGGTGGCTTTTTCGCCGAAGGCCTCCTGCAAAACCTGGACGGCGGCCTCGCCGGTGCAGTGGCAGGGGACGATGGCGGCGGGGTTCAGGGTGCGGAGCGTTTCCAGGGTGCGGGCCATTCGCTGTTCTCCGGCGTTGACCAGGTGGAAGCCGCCGATGAGCGCGCGCAGGGGCCGGCCGCCGGTCCGGTTGCGCGTCAGCATGAGCGTGTTCATCAACCCGGCGTGGCAGCAGCCGGTGAGCACGACAACGCCCTCCGGCGTCTCCATCCACAGCGACAGGTCGTCCGGGAGCAAGTCCGGCTTCGTGCCCTCGGGATCCAAAAAGAACGGCCCGCCCGTGTCCTCATAGGGGTTCCCCCGGGGCACGGGTCCGGTGATCCAGACGCCGGGGGTCGCCAGCACCGGCGCCGTCACCCGGCGCAGTTGTCCGGCGGGCAGGGCCGTCAGCGCCTCCCGCGCCGCCGGGGGCATCCCGATCTCGCGGGGCTGGCCGTCGCGCAGGGACCACCGCGGCACGAACACCCCGGGATGGCACCACACGGCGGCGCGCGGCGCGCGGGCCAGCGCGAGCGGCACGCCGCCGGTGTGGTCGTAGTGGCCGTGGCTCAGCACCACGGCCTCCACCCCCGACAGATCCGCGCCGAGGGCGTCCGCGTTGGCCCCGAGGACGGCGCCGGTCTGCCCCGTGTCAAACAGGATGCGCCGCCCGCCCGCCTCGACGAGGACGGCGAAGCCGTGCTCGACGGCGAGGCCCTCCCGGGCCAGGTTGTCCACGAGTAGCGTGATGTTGACTTCTTTCAGCATTCACCCGGCTCCTTGCGGCGGGCCCATGAACACGGACCCGCACGGACAAACCACCGACGTACACGGACACCCCGGCGCGCGAGCGCCCGACCCTGTCCGTCATTCCCGCGAAAGCGGGAACCCATCTTGTGTCAGCGGGTTATGCCGCGCGTCCAAGGCATGGACCCCCGCCTTCGCGGGGGTGACGGGAGGGGCGGATATCCAAGGATACCCGGTTGCCGCCTTTTCGTTGCTTTCTTGATGGGCCCTGTTCAAAGGGGAAACCAAAACAGCCCACAGGGCAGTCCGCAGATGCTCAATGGTCGCAGGCGTTCTGGCCCGTTTCCAGGGACTGGGCGAGGAAGGCCGCCACGAGGGTTTCCGGTTCCTCGGCGGGGGTGCCCGTCACGACCTCAATGCCCTGGGCGTCGAAGAGCATCAGGGCGCGCTGGCCCATGCCGCCAGCGAGGATGACATTCACCTTTTTCTCGCCCAGCCACCGGGGCAGCAGCCCGGGCTCGTGGGGCGGCGGGGTCACGTTTTCCCGCGAGAGGATCTTGCCCGTGTCCGGGTCCGCGTCAATGAGGGCGAACTGCTCGCAGTGGCCGAAATGCTGGGCCAGTCTTCCGTCCGCCAGGGGGATTGCGATGCGCATCAGTCATTCTCCTTTTTCGTTGGGGGTTTAAGCGCGATGCCTCGGGACTTCGCCCAGGCAAGGTAATCTTCACAGGCCGCCCGCAGCGTGTTCGCCGAGAGCAGCGCGCAGTGGCGGGCGGCCTCCGGAAGGCCGCCCAGCGCCGCCAGGACATGCTCCTGCTGGATGCCCATGACAGTGTCGAGGGCGCGCCCCCGCGCGAGGCAGGTCGTCATGCTGCCCGCCGCCAGGGAGGAGCCGCAGCCCGTCGTGGTGAAGGACGCGTCCTCCACGAGGCCGTTCCACACGGCGACCCAGAACTCCATCGTGTCGCCGCAGGGCCCGGTGATCCGCGCGTTGCCGTTGTAGTCCTCCAGCGGCCCGTAGTTGCGCGGCGCGGCCGCGTGCTCCTGCGCCGTCGGCGAGAAGGCGCCGTGTCCCTCGGTTTCCATGTGTTTTATCCCTCCGTTAATGCCAGTTGCCGCCATAGCGCCCGGATGTCCTCCGCGCCGGGGGTGTCCGTCTCCACGGCGGACAGGCCCCGGAGCTGCGCCCGCGTGACGCCCGCATCGTAGCGGATGCGGCCTGCGGGCTCGGCGCCCCTCTCCCGCGCGCGCCCCTCGATGCGGTCCGCCACCCCGGGGTTGATGTCCCACTTGTTCACGCAGACCGACGCGGGGATCTTGAAATGGTCCGCCAGTGCCAGCACGCGCTCCAGGTCGTGCTCTCCGGATACGGTCGGCTCGGTGACCACGAGCACCCGCGACGCGCCGGTCACGGACGCGATGACGGGGCAGCCGATGCCCGGCGGGCCGTCCACAATCACCAGCTCCCGGCCCTGCTCCTCCGCGACGCGCGCCGCCTCGCGGCGGACCGTGGAGACGAGCTTGCCGGAGTTCTCCGCCGCCGTGCCGAGGCGCGCGTGGACCATCGGGCCGCACCGGGTGCCGGACACCATCCAGACGCCGCAGTTGCGCTCGGGGAAATCAATCGCGCCGACGGGGCAAAACCGCACGCAGACGCCGCAGCCCTCGCAGGCCGCCGGGTCTATGGTGAACACGGCGTCCCCCGCGCCCCGGCCGTTCCTGCGCACGGCCCCGTAGCGGCAGTGGGCCAGGCAGCCCCCGCAGGCGACACAGTCGGCCTGGCGGATGACCGCCCCGTTGCCGCTGAAAAAGTCGTGCCGTTCGCGGACCTGCGGCGGGAGAATCAGGTGCAGGTCCGCCGCGTCCACGTCGCAGTCCGCCAGCACGGCGTTCCCCGCGAGAACGGCGAGCGACGCCGTCACGCTGGTCTTGCCCGTGCCGCCCTTGCCGCTGATAACCACCAGTTCCCTCATGCGGCGCCCTCCGCGCGCGCGAGGGCGGTTTCGAGCAGGGCCGCAAAGAGGGGGCGGTACTCCGGCAGGGCGTCCACGATGAGTTCGCCGCGGGAGTAGGCCTCGGCGATCCGCCGGTCGTCGGGGATCTCCGCATATACGGGCACGTTCTCCCGCGCGCAGTAGTCGTGCACCCGGGTGTCGCCCGATCCCATGCGGTTGACCACGACACCGAAGGGGCGGTCCAGCGTGCGGACCGTGTCCACGGCGAGGGCCAGGTCGTTCAGGCCGAAGGGCGTGGGCTCCGTCACCAGCACCACGACGTCCGCGTCGCGGAGCGTCGCGATGACGGGGCACGAGGTGCCCGGCGGCGCGTCCAGGATCACCAGTCCGCCGCCCGCGGCGTGGCGCTTGACGGCGTGGATGAGCGGCGGGGCCATGGCGCGCCCCACGTCGAGGCGCCCCTGCACGAGGGTGATGTCCCCGGCGCGCAGGGTCTCCACCACGCCGATGCGGTGGTCCTTCTCGGTGATGGCGCCGCGGGGGCAGACCTTCATGCACCCGCCGCAGCCGTGGCACATGTCCTGAAAGACCAGGGGCGGCCCGCCAAAGCAGGCCAGGGCGTTGTAGGCGCAAAACCGCGCGCACTCGCCGCAGCCGTCGCACAGGGCGGGGTCCACCCGGGGCACCGGAATGCCCGCCGTCTCCTCCGCCAGCAGCTCCGCCTTGAGGAAGAGGTGGGCGTTTGGCTCCTCCACATCGCAGTCGAGCAGCCGAACCCCCGCGCCCGCGGTCCGCGCCAGGTTGAGCGACACCGTCGTTTTGCCGGTGCCGCCCTTTCCCGACGCGACCGCGATGACGCGGGGTCTGTTCTGTTGCGGAAAGGCGCTCACACCCAGTGCCCCTCGACGTCCGGCGCGTCGGCCTCGGCCAGCGCGCCCGCGACGTACTGCTCCAGGGCCTCGCCCACCGTCGCGGCGGCGCAGGGGTAAATCTTCACCCCCGCCGCCGACAGCACGCGGAAGGCCTTGGGGCCGCAGTGGCCGGAGACCAGCGCGCCCGCCCCCAGCTTCGCCACGGCCTGCGCGGACTGGATGCCCGCGCCCTGCGCCGCGTTCAGGTTTTGCACGTTGTCGGCCACCTCGAAGGCGCCGCTGTCCAGGTCGTAGACCAGGAACTTCGGCGCGCGTCCGAAGCGCTGCTCCAGGGGCGCGGAGAGGTCGTCGCCGCTGGTGGTGAAGGCGACCTTCATTCCCCACCCTCCTTCCCCGCCAGCGCCTCCAGCCGCCGCAGCACCGTCTCCAGCCCGGCCTGGAGGGCGCTCACCTGTCCGCGCAGCAGCTGCGTCTCCGTTTCCGGGGCCGCCGCCGGCGCCGCGCCGAAGCGCTGCCATCCCGGGAGCCCCGTGGCGAGAAACATGTTGCGCCGGCCGCGTCTGCGGCCACCGCCGCAGCCCGCGCCCCGGCCAAAGCCCCTGCCGCCGCCCGCCGGGTTCATGAACCCGGGGCGGTCGTTCCCCGCGCAGCGTCCGGCCGCGCGTCCGGTCTTGGGACCCATTCCGAGGGGGCCCGTCCTGTCGCCTCTTGGCATTCTAAAAATCCTCCATGCGTTGTGTTTGGGTGTCTCTTCAGATCCTGGTCATGGCCGCGCCGCACTTCGGGCACTGCCGGGTGACGCAGGGAACACCGCGCTCATGCGGGAGCCGGTGGCCGCAGGCGGGGCACACACACTCCCCGCCCTGGCCGCATCCGCCGCCCATGCCGCCCTGGCCGCAGCCCCGCCCCTGCCTCCGTCCCCGCC
The DNA here is from genome assembly GCA_012730045.1 of Candidatus Hydrogenedentota bacterium. Classification (NCBI taxonomy): domain Bacteria; kingdom Pseudomonadati; phylum Candidatus Hydrogenedentota; species Candidatus Hydrogenedentota bacterium. The sequence goes on from JAAYBR010000110.1 coordinate 48,357, forward strand.
CGCAGCATCCCGGCATGGCGAAGCGCTCCCCGTCAAGGGTGTTTCCCAGCCACGCCCGCACGACCGCACCGGTCTCCCCCGTGACGAAGGGCACCACCTCAATCCCCTGCGAGGCGATGAGCTGGTGCAGGGGCCGGGAAATGGCCCCGCAGACGAGGATGCCGACCCCCAGCTCCGTCAGACGCCCCGCGATCCGGTGCGGATCGTCCGGGGGCAGGGATTCCAGCGATTCGCCGGTAACGGTAGTCCCATCGCTCTCCACCAGCCGCAACTGGCGGGCCGTGTCAAACACGGGGGCGATGCGGTCTTCCCAGATGGCAAAGGCGGTTTTCATGCCTTTATAGGGGCAAGAACCGGGCCATGAAATGCCAAAGGATGGCACATAACACAAGCCGTGTCATAAGAATGGCTTGTGAGTATAAGGAATTTCCGTAAAGACGTGGCATGGATGCGCTGGCGCGTCTATATAGGGCATTTTATAGGTGCGCTGACGCTACGACAGCGCCGTTCTGGCCAGAAGACAAGGCCGCCGGGACGGCGGCGCTACATAGCGGCGACCGTCGGGCCTCTCTTCCGTAGCGCAGCCGTCCCGGCTGCCTTGTCTTTCCGCTTTCCGGGCTATTTCCGGCGTGTGCGGCCGTTTTCCTCGGGCAGGGGCACGCCCAGCCGCTTTGCCCGGCGGAAAAGCGTGGTCTTGTGGATGCCGAGTTCCCGGGCGGCGGCGGTGCGGTTGCCGTGGTGACGGTCCAAAGCGGCGCGCAGGGCCTGCGCGTCGAGCACATCGTGGAGCGACGGGGTGCCCTGGCCGCCGCCGCGGAGCACGCCGCGCGCGGTCAGTTCGGCGGGCAGATGCTCCAGGCCGAGGAGGCCGTCGCCGCAGAGGATGAAGGCCCGCTCGACGGCGTTTTCAAGTTCGCGGATGTTGCCGGGCCAGTCGTGGGCCATGAGCAGCGAGAGGGCCTCGGGGGCGATTCCGCGCACGGTCTTGCCCTGGAGCCGGTTGAACCGGGCGATGAACTGGTCCACGAGCAGGGGGATGTCCTCTTTGCGGCGGCGGAGGGGGGGCAGCTCCAGGCGCACCACGTTGACCCGGTAGTACAGGTCCTCGCGGAAGACGCCGTCGCGCACGAGGGCGGCCAGGTCGCGGTTGGTGGCGGTAATGATGCGGACATCGGCCTGTTCGGACCGGGTGCCGCCGAGGGGCTCATAGGTCCGCTCCTGGAGCACGCGGAGCAGGCGCACCTGGAGGGCCGGGCTGACCTCGCCGATCTCGTCGAGGAACAGCGTGCCGCCCTTTGCCTGGGCGAAGCGGCCCGGCTTGTCCTGCGCCGCGCCGGTGAAGGCGCCCCGCTTGTATCCGAAGAGTTCCGACTCCAGCAGGGTGTCCGGCAGGGCGCCGCAGTTCACGGCGACGAAGGGCCCCTTTTCGCGCGGGCTGAGGGCGTGGATCGTGCGCGCGGCCAGCTCCTTGCCCGTGCCCGTCTCGCCGAGGAGCAGGACCGTGCTGGGGCTGGCGGCCACGGCGGGCAGCACCTCGAACAGCCGCTGCATGAGGGGGCTTCGGCTGGAGAGCTCGCCCGCGTGGTACTTGCCCTCGAGGGCCTCGCGCAGGGTCTCCACCTCCGACAGGTCGCGGAAGGTCTCCGCGCCGCCGATCACGCGGCCGTCCGCGTCCCGCAGCACCGCCGTGGACAGGCTGATGGGGATGCGGTTTCCGTCGGCGTCCACAATGAACGCCGTCTTGCCGATGACCGGCCGCCCGGTGCCCAGGGTCTCGCGCAGGGCGCAGCCCGCCCCGCAGAGGCTCGACCGGAACACGTCGCAGCACAGGCGCCCCAGCGCCTCCGCGCGCGGCACGCCGGTGATCTCCTCCGCCGCGCGGTTGAACGACGTGATGCGCCAGTCGGCGTCCACGGTGAACACCCCGTCGGAGATGCTCTCCAGGATGGCCTCCGTGGGCGTGGGGGGAGGCGCGGCGGCGCGCTTTTTCCGGTCCGCGCTCACAGGCGGAAGAACTCCATCGCGTTCTCGCGGAGGATGCGCGCGGCGATCCGCTTCGCCTCGTCCAGGGAAAACGCGCCCCCGTCCACCTTGTCCGCCAGCATGCGCGCGGCCACGCGCCGGGCGATGGCGCAGTGGCCGTAGGCGCCCTCGGCGTAGTTGCTGTCGCCGCCGACGGCGAAGATCTTGTTGGACGGGATGACGTCAAGCCACTCGTCGAGGATGCGCGCGGCGGACGCGGGGGACACCACCTGGATCCAGCACAGGTCGGCGTAGACGTTGGGAAAATACTTGGCGAGGGCGGCCGTCTCGCCCGCCCACGGCCAGCCCGCGTGGAACAGCGCGAAGCGCGCGTCCGGGAAGTCCATAATCAGGTCCGTCAGGAGCAGGGGGTGCGAGTTTTCCAGATGGTTGCCGTTGCCCTCCTGGAGGCCCGTGTGGATCTGGACCGGCAGGCCGCGCTCCGCCGCCAGCGCGACGATGCGGCGCATGACGAAGTCCTGGAGGGGTTTCAGGTCGTCCTGCGACAGGTCGAGGGCTTGCGAGAGCCACACCCGGTCAAAGGCGCGGGCCGCCTCGGCCTTCGGGACCCGGTCAAAGCGCAGGCTGCGGCGGTAGGCCAGGAAAATCTTCACGGCCACAATGCCCTCTTTAACAAAACCATCCAGCCGCGCCTCCAGCGCCGCCAGCAGCTGGTCCAGCGTCTGGATCGCGCGGCCCGTCTCCGCCTCCAGGGCGTTCAGCTCGGCCCGCGTGGACACCATGGCGAAGTGGTCCAGAATCGGCACAGCGCGGAACAGCTCGCGGTCCACCGCCACCGACTGCCCCGGCCACCGGATCACCAGCGCGCGGTCAATCCCCGCCTTCTCCCGCAGGACCGTGCGGTACCAGCCCGGCTTCCGCGCGGCGCGGATGCGGTCGCACAGGGCCCCGATGGTGTCGCGCCCGATCTCCGCCACGCCGAAGAGGTCGGTCATGTATTCGGCCATCGCGCGGCCGTAGCCCGTCGTGCGGACATGGGGCCACCACGGCGCGACGAGGTCCCAGCGCTCCACGTCCGACAACCCGTTCCCCGCCGTGCGCACCCGTTCCAGCGTCTCCCGGGGCATCCCCGCCGACACGAAATCCGACGAGACATAATGCTCCAGAAACCCGAAAAAGCCCAGCGTGTCCGCGCAGGCCACCACCTCGTCCGGGATGTGCTCATGCGTGTCCACCACCCGCAGGGCGGTGATGAAGGAGGAAAGCTCCTCAAAAGCGGCGGTCTGTGCCATGAAAAAAACTCCTCCTGAGGGAAAGGGAGATTATACCCGCCCAAGCACGCCGCAGGGGAAATGGACGATATGGACGATATGGACGATATGGACAGGCTGTCGGCGTCCGGCGGCTTCGTCCATCAAGTCCATCCCGTCCATACCGTCCATTCCCCCTTGCCCTCCCGCGCGCGGGCCTGTTATCGTCTTCCCGTTACCCCACAGGAGTCCACGCCATGCACCGCATCCTCCGCCCCAGCCGCCGGGAGTTTCTCAAGTGCGCCGCCGCCGCGGGACTGGCGGTGGCGGGCCGCGCCTGCGCGCAGGAAGCCCTGCCGCCGCGCGAGGCGCTGGCCACGGTCGCGCCGGAGGCCGTCGGGGTGGACCCCGCGCTGCTCCAGAAAGCGGTGGACTTCGTGGCGGAGGCCGTCGCCGCGAAGACCGTGCCCGGCGCGGCGCTGGTGGCGACGCGCGGGGGCCGGGTCTTCCTGGAGAAGTACTGGGGCGTCTGCTCGGGGGTGGACCGCGACGGCGTGCCCTATGACGGGAACACCCAGAACTTCGTCTACTCCTTCTCCAAGGCCGTCACGGCGACCGTTGTCGTCATGGCGCACCAGGACGGCCTGGTGGACTACGACGCCCCCGTGATGAAGTACATCCCCGAGTTCACCGGCGGCGGCAAGGAGGCCGTCACGGTGCGCCACGTCCTCACGCACTCGGCGGGCCTGACCGCCGCGTCCGTGGCGCCGGTGCTCAGCGGGGACGAGTGGAAGGCCGCCATGGCCGCCCTCTGCGCGATGGACACGGAATGGGAACCCGGCTCGCGCACGGGCTACCACGGCGTCAGCGGCATGCTGATCGCCGCCGACATCGTGCGCCGCGTGTCGGGCAACCGCCCGTGGAACGACCTCTGCCGCGAGCGCCTCTTCGACCCCCTGAACGCCGACCTCTCCTTCGCCCCGCCGCGCGCCGACGCGCCCCTGGCCGTCGTGCCGCCGCCCGCCTCCCGTCCCTGGACGGTGGACACGGCGCACATGCCCTTCCTCGGCCACCCCTCCGGCGGCGCGGTGGCCCGCCCCTCCGGCATGCTCAGGCTCCTCAACCTTCATCTCGCGGGCGGCGTGTGGAACGGCAAACAGCTCCTCCAGCCCGAAGCCCTCGCCGAGATGCACCGAGTGCAGTACCAGGACAAGATAGACGCCGCCCTGCGCGACGGCAAGACGCCCAGCCACGAGTACTGGGGGCTCGGCTGGCTCCTGCGCGGCGCCACCACGGAGGGCTGGTTCGGCTTCGGCAACATCGCCTCCCCCCGCACCTTCGGCCATGCGGGCATAGACACCGTCATCGGCGTCGCCGACCCCGAACGCGACACCGCTCTCGTCTTCATCACCACCGCCTCCCCCGGCGAATCCGCCAACACCATGCGCCTCCGCAACACCGTCACCAACCGGGTCATGGCCGCCGTCACCGCGTAAAACCGGCCCGGTTCCAAAGCCGCCGGGGCCCCTTTTTGAACTGGGGGGTCCATTTGCTACTATAGGGGGCGGTCTTTTGGACAACAGGCACAACCCAGGAGAGGCTCTAGCCATGAAGAAGATTTCGATTGGAACGTGGGCGTACACGATTGGGCCGTATGCGGACAATCCGGTGCCGTGGGACGAGGTGGTGACCAAGCTCGCCGCGCTGCGTTTTGACGGCCTGGAGCTGGGCGGCTTCGGCATCCACCCGCACCCGGACAACCTCCCGACCCGCGAGGGCCGCCGCGAGTGCGCGCAGAAGGTCCGCGACGCGGGCCTGGAGTTCTCGGGACTCGCGGCGAACCTCTGGGGCGAGCATCTGCTGGACACGGCGGACAACGCCGCCTATCTCGCCGAGTTCCGCAAGAACCTGGCCTTCTGCGCGGACATGGGCATCCCCGGCATCCGCGTGGACGCCGTGCAGCCGCCGACGATCTTTGACACGGTGGACTACGCCACCGCCCGCGACCGCGCCGTGCGCACCTGGCGCCAGTGCGCGAAGGACGCCGCCGACGAGGGCGTCTATGTCACCTGGGAGTTCGAGCCGGGCTTCGCCTTCAACAAGCCGTCGGACATCATCGGCATCGTGGAGGAGGTCGGCCACCCGAACTTCGGGATCATGTACGACACCTGCCACGCCCACATGGTCGCCGCCGTCGGCGCGCGCCAGCCCGGCGAGAAGGAGACGCTGCCCGGCGGCGCCCTGGAACTCGCCCGGAAACTGCGCGGCAAGATCAACCACCTGCACCTGATCGACTCCGACGGCACCCTGCACGACGAGGACACGAGCACGCACGCCCCCTTCGGCGGCGGCGTCCTCGACTACGACGTCCTCATCCCGGAACTGCTCCAGTCGGGCGTGCCGCACGACTGGTGGACCATTGACCTGTGCCACTGGCCCGACGCGTGGGCGGTGACCGCGCAGTGCAAGCGGGCCATTGACGAGCTCAACCGGAAATTCGCCTCCTGAGGGGGGCGGGGAGAACCGAACCATGAAGAAACTGAACATCGGGCTCATCGGCTACGGATTCATGGGCCGCGCCCACTCGAACGCCTACCTGAAGGTGAACCGCTTCTACGACCTGGAGTACCAGCCGGTGCTCAAGGCCGTCTGCGCCCGCAGCGCGGACAAGGTGAGGGCCTTCGCCGACAACTGGGGCTGGGAAAGCGTCGAGACCGACTGGCGGAAACTGGTCGGGCGCGACGACATTGACGCCATTGACATCGGCAGCCCCAACAACACCCACCGCGACATCGTCCTGGCCGCCGCCAAGGCCGGCAAGATGATCCTCTGCGAGAAGCCCCTGGCCATGAGCGCCGCCGAGGGCCTCGAGATGACCGAGGCCGTCGAAAAGGCCGGCGTCCCCAACATGGTGTGGTTCAACTACCGCCGCGTCCCCGCCATCACCCTCGCCAAGCAGTTCATGGACGAGGGCCGGCTGGGCCGCGTCTTCCACTACCGCGCCAAGTACCTCCAGGACTGGACCATCAGCCCCGACCTTCCCCAGGGCGGCGCGTCCCTCTGGCGCCTCGACGCCGACGTGGCCGGCAGCGGCGTCACGGGCGACCTCCTCGCCCACAGCATTGACACCGCCATCTGGCTCATCGGCGGCGTGGACCGCGTCTGCGCCATGACCGAGACCTTCATCAAGGAGCGCCCCCTCCAGGACGACCCCGGCACCGTCAAGTCCGTCACCATTGACGACGCCTGCGCCTTCCTCGCGCGCTTCAAGAACGGCGCCCTCGCCACCTTCGAGTCCACCCGCTACGCCCGCGGCCGCAAGAACCAGAACACCTTCGAGGTCAACGGCGAGCTCGGCTCCCTCTACTTCGACCTCGAGGACGCCCACCAGCTCCAGTACTTCGACCACCGCAACGACTCGCAGTCCCGCGGATGGCGCACCATCCTTGTCACGGACTCCGACCACCCCTACATGGGCCACTGGTGGGTCCCCGGATGCGTCATCGGCTACGAGCACACCTTCATCAACGCCCTCGCCGACTTCCTCGGCGGGCTGGCGTCCGGCGTGCCCGTGCGCCCCAACTTCCGCGACGCCCTCGAGACGCAGTACGTCTGCGACGCCGTTCTCGACTCCGCGAAAACCGAAACCTGGAAAACCGTCGGCGCCTGACGCCGCGAAAGGGAACCCCGACATGAGCACCAAGAACCTGGCGGAAATGGCACTGGAACAGGGGAGGGGCGTCGTCCGCCTCGCCCCCGCGTGGGTGCCCCGGTCCTTCTGCGTCCCCGGACGCCGCATCAAGCTGCACCCGGACGACTACTACGCCCTCGGCGGCGTGCGCGGCGGCATTGACGAGCGCTGGTTCTCGTCCACCACCCCCGCCGACAACGGCCCCCTCACCAGCCCCAACGAGGGCCTCAGCTTCATCGTGTTCGGAGACGGCGGCGAGACGAAACAGGTCCTCCTGCGCGACGCCGTCGCGGACCTCAAGGGCGCTCTCATCGGCGGCCGCATCTGGGACGAGTACGGCCGCTGGCCCATGTACTCGAAGTTCTTCGACAACAAGGGCGCGCTCCCGCACCACATCCACCACGACGACGACCACGCCGCGAAGGTCGGCCAGCTCGGAAAGCCCGAGGCCTACTTCTTCCCCACCCAGCTCAACAACCACGGCGGCGACTTCCCCTACACCTTCTTCGGCATCCAGCCCGGCGTCTCGAAGGACCAGGTCCGCCAGGCCCTCAAGGACTTCATCAAGGGCGACAACAAGCTCACCAACCTCTCCCAGGCCTTCCGCCTCGAGCCCGGCACCGGCTGGGACGTCCCCCCCGGCGTCCTCCACGCCCCCGGCAGCCTCTGCACCTACGAGCCCCAGAAGGCCTCCGACGTCTTCGCCATGTACCAGTCCCTCACGGGCGACCAGATCGTCTCCGAGGAGCTGCTCTGGAAGGACACCCCCGGCGAGCGCAAGGGCGACGTGGACTACCTCGTCGAGGTCATTGACTGGGAGATGAACACCGACCCCAATTTCGCCGCCAAGCGCTTCATGCGCCCCGTGCCCGTGAAGCCGATGGAGGAGATGAAGGCCGCCGGGTACGTGGACCTGTGGATCTGCTACAAGTCCGACGCCTTCAGCGCCAAGGAGCTCACCATCCTCCCCGGCGCCACGGTCACCGTCCGCGACGCCGCCGCCTACGGCTGCATCGTCCTCCAGGGACACGGCACCATGGGCGCCTGGGACATCGAGTCCCCCGCCCTCATCCGCTTCGGACAGCTCACCCACGACGAGTTCTTCGTCTCCGAGAGCGCCGCAAAGGAGGGCGTCGTCATCACCAACCCCAGCAAGACCGACCCCATCGTCATGCTCAAGCACTTCGGCCCCGGCAACCCCGACCTCGTGCTCCAGTAAGACCCCCAGACAGCCCCCTGAAACGGCCCGCGCCCACAAGTGCGGGCCGTTTTCTGTTCTTGGGGGGAAACACGGACAGACACGGACCCCCACGGACGGACACGGACAAGGAAGAACAGACCGCCACCCATGACGCCGGCCCGCGCCCCTGGGATCGCCAGGCTCCAGCCTGGCCCCGCGCGCCCAAGCGCGCGCCCGCAGGGTTTTTCCCGTCCATGTCCGTCCGTGCAAGTCCGTGTCCGTCCGTGCTCCCGGCGGAAAACCATTGACATTTTCCCCCACTCCCGGTAGACTGTCCCCCATGAAGCACAACATCTTGTGGTTGTCCGCCTCCTGCATCCTGCTGGCGGCCCTGCTCCTTCTCGGCGGCTGCGCCCGGGGCCCCCGGCCCTCCTCCCGCAGCAAAGCCTCCGTCCGCGAAATGTCCGTCACCGCCTACTGTTCCTGCAAGAAATGCTGCAACTGGAAGCGCAACTGGCTCTTCCGGCCCGTCGTTGCCTCCGGCCCCAGCAAGGGCCAGCCCAAAAAAGTCGGCATCACCGCCTCCGGCCGCAAGGCCAAAAAGGGCACCATCGCCGCCGACACCGGCCACTACCCCTTCGGCACCGTCATGTACATCCCCGGCTACGGCTACGGCCGCGTCGAGGACCGCGGCTCCGCCATGAAGGGCGCGAACAAGATAGACATCTACTTCCCCAGCCACAAGAAGGCCCTCGAATGGGGCCGCCGCCGCGCCAACGTCAAGGTCTGGCTGCCGTAGGGGCGTCTTCCGCCCCGCTGCTGATGGAGTAAGTCCGCGAGAACGCCTGCACCGTAGACGCGGCATCCTGCCGCGTTCTTGGGTCTTGCGTTTTCCCGAAGAACGCGGCAGGATGCCGCGTCTACGGTACGGCCCCCGCCCCGTCGAACCCCCACCCCCCGAAAAGGCCCCCCCCATGCCCGCACCCACCGCGCCCCCGCCGCCGCCGTCGCGGGCGGCGTTTGCCCGCGTGTTTCTCTCCGACCGCCACGGCACCCCGTGGATCGTGCGGCCCTACCAGCGCGCCTCGCTGGAGTCGGACGCGGCGCGCAAGGTCCACTGCGACGGCCGCGACGTGGGCAAGACCGCCGAGATCGAGATCACCGCGTGTTGGGCCGCCGTCCACCGCCCGGGCACGGAGATGATGATCGCCACGCAGTTTGAGAACCACCTGTCGCCCCTCATGCACCGCCTGCACCGGCGCTTCACGGGCACCCCGCTCTTCGCCGAACTGCTCGCCGAGTGCCGCCGGAGCCCGTCGTGGAGTTTCCGCTTTGAGAACGGCTTCCAGCTCTGGGGCCGCATCGCCGGGCCGCGCGGCGTCAACTTCCAGGGCATGCACGTGGACTGGCAGATCGTGGACGAGGCGCAGGAGATGGCCGAGACCTCCTGGGCCGAGCTCTTCCAGTCCCTCAACGGCGGCGGCCGCCGCTGGGTCTACGGCGTGCCCAACGGCCTGCGCAACACCTTTTACCGCATGACGGAGGACCCCTCCGTCGAGCGCCACCACTGGCCCAGCCTCCTCAACCCGGACTTCACCCCCGAGAAGGACGCCGAGCTCGTCCGGCTCTACGGCGGCCGCAGCTCCCCCGGCTACCTCCACCGCGTCCTCGGCCTCCACGGCGAGCCTTCCGCCGCCGTCTTCTCCCTGGAGGACTACCTCGCCTGCGTGGACCCGTCCCTCCGCGCGCCGGACCGCGTCCTGCGCGAGGACGAGCCCTTCGCGCCGCCGCCCCCGCCGGGGCCGGGGGCCTACTACCTCGGCGCGGACCTCGGCTACGCCCGCGACCCGTCGGAGTTCGTCATCTACCGCGACGCGTCCCCGCACCTCGTGGGCGTGTTCCGCCTGCGGCTCGAGGGGGTCAACTACGCCCGCCAGGAGTCCGTCCTCCTCGACCTCGACCGCCGCTGGCGCTTCGCCGGCCTCGGCATAGACGCCGGGAACAACGGCCGCGCCGTGGCCCACCGCCTCATGGCCCTCGGCGGCGACTGGTGCGCACGCGTCCACGCCTACGACTTCGGCGGCGTTCTCGACACCGCCACCCTCCCCGACGGCACCCCCGCCCGCCGCCACACCAAGGAGTTCATGACCGACCTCCTCCGGCGGCGCATGGCCGAGCGCACCCTCGTCTTCCCGCCCTGCCCCGACCGCGAGGCTGAGTACGCCTCCCACACCTACACCCTCGGCGCCCGCGGCCGCGTCCTCTTCGACAAGGGCGGCGACCACCTCATAGACGCCGACCGCTGCGCCGTCCTCCGCCACTGGTTCGCCACCGCCGAGGCCCCCGCGGTGCCTGCCGCGCCCCCGCCCCTCATCATGGGGTTCTAGAGCATTGCACGGTTGAAATGCCGTATCGAAAGCAGGATGCCGGGAAGGGGTGTCGAGGTGACACGGGCTTCCAGCCCGTGTCACCTCAGTGTCCGCGCGCGCGGTCCGGGTCCCCCCTTCAGGGGGGGGTGGTTTGCGGGAGCGAACAGGGGGATGTTCCGGAGCGGGGGCA
>JAAYBR010000111.1 GCA_012730045.1 Candidatus Hydrogenedentota bacterium
ACCCCCGAACAGCTTCAGCGGGCGGTCGATGAACTGAACAGCCGGCCAAGGAAGACCCTGAACCACCGAACCCCCGCCGAAGTCTTCCTCCAGGCCCGTGTTGCGTTTCGGGTTTGAACCCGCCCCGCCCCGGGTTGCAGGTGCGCGCGGGGGGACTCATTGGGTATACTGCCAAACTGGTCGCGCGGGGCCGTGCCGGAGGGTGTTTTCCAGCGGCGGTCCCGTGGGGTGTCCTTGAACGAGGGGATGCGTATCCCGTGATGAAGTTGGCGCGGTCAAGAGCGGAAAACTGGGCCTGCCTGCTGTTGCTGGCGGGGCTGGCGCTGTGGATGGTGTGGCCCTTTCCCTGGCAGCAGGGGGTGCCCGCGCCGCTGCACGGCCTGACGGAGCTCGCCCCGTGGCAGGAGGCCCGCCCCGCCGACGCGCCGAAGGCCGCCGTTTCGGGGCAGGACCTTCTCATTCAGCGCTACTACCCCTGGTGCGCGCAGTTGCGGCGTGCCGCCCAGGCGCGGGAACTTCCCCTGTGGAACCCCACCGAGGGGTTTGGCACGCCGTTTCTGGGGTTGTGGCGCACCCGTGTGTTTTCGCCCTTCTCCCTGCCTTTCTACGCGCTGCCCCTGCCGCTTCCGGCGGCCTTCTCCCTGTCCATCCTCCTGAAACTGCTCGTGGCGGGATGGGCGGCCTATGTCGCCGCGCGGCGTTTCGCGTACGCCCCGCCGTTCGCCTTTCTGGTGGCGGCGGCCTACCAGTCCAGCGCGCCCGTGCTGGGGCTGGCGGCGGAACCCGTCGCCGACGCCATGGCCTGGTTTCCCCTGGCGGTGTTCTGGGGGCATGCCGTGCTGGCGGGCCGCCCGCGCGCGTGGGTGGGCCTGGCCGGCATGCTCGCGCTGACGGCCCTCGGCGGGTCGCCCGAGACCCTGGGCGTGATGGCCCTGTTCCTGCTCGCCGTTCCCGCGGTGCGGGCGGCGCGCACGCGGACCCTGGAGGGGGTCTGGGGCGGCTATCTGGCCGTGGCCGGGGCGCTGCTGCTGGCGGGCATGCTGGCGGCGGTCCAATGGCTTCCCTACCTGGAATACCGGGGGGAGAGCGTGTCCTCGCTCAACCCGTCCCACGGCGCCCTGCGCGCCGCCGACATCGCGGCGTTCCTGCTGGCCCCGTGGCGGGCGGCCGCGGAGGGGACCCCGCCGCGCGCGGCCCTGTTCCTGCATGCCGGCGTGCCCGCCCTGGTGACGGCGTTGTGGTTCGCCGTGCGCCGCCACACCGGGCGGGCGCGCCGCCGGTGGACCGAGACCTTCTGGATCACCTCGCTGCTGTTTGGCGCGGTCGCGCTGCTGGCCGGCCGCCTGCTGGAGTCCGGCCACGGCATGCCGCTGCCGCGCTCCGAGCATTTCCTGCTCCCGTGGGGATTCGCCTGGGCGCTGCTTGCCGTGGCGGCCCTGGAGGAGTGGGTGCTGCTGGACGCGGCCCTGTGCCGCGGCGTGTTCCGCCGGTTCCTGCTCTGGTTCACGGGGGCCTGCGCGCTGTTCATCGGCGGCGGCGCGGCCGCGGTCAGCGTGTCGGGCGGCCGCCCCGGCGTGGTGGCGGCCGGGGCCGGGGTGACGGCGGGCGTGGTGTTTGTTCTCCTGCTCGCGACCGCCGTGCGCCCGTCGGCGCGGCTGCTGGGCTACGGCCTCGGCCTGGCGGCGGCGGTTGGCTCCATGTGGGCGCTGGGACCGGGGCTGAACTTCACCCCCGCCGCGGCGCTCTATCCCGAGACCACCTTCATCGCGGCCCTGCGCGAGGCCGGCACCCGCGTTGGCGGCACCCCCTCGCTCCGGGCATGGCCCCTGACCGTCCACGGCGTCCCCCAGGTGTACGCATCCTCCGGTGTCGCCCTGCGGCGGCATGCCGCGTTCATGGGCGCCGCCGAGAAGGACCCGGCCGTCATGCGTCGCGGCGCCGTCGGCGCGCTGCTGCTCACCCGCCAGGACGTCCAGGGCCCCTACGCGGGTCTGCGCCCCGAACTGAACATCCAGGAGGTGTTCCCCTCCGGGGCCATCCTGCTGCGCGACCTGTCCGCGCGCCCGCGCGCCCGCATGATCTATGCGGGCAAAAAGGTCGGGGCGTTTTCCCCGGAAGCCCTTGTCGCCGGCAGCCTCCCCCAGATCGAGGGCGAGGAGCTGCCCGAGAAGGACGCCGGCCCCGCCGCCGCCGCGGAGATCGTGCAGCCCGAGCGCAACAACCGGGTGGTCGTGCGCGTCGCGCAGACCCGCCCCGGGGTGCTCGTGCTGGCCGACGCCTTCTACCCGGGGTGGCGCGTGCTGGTGGACGGCGCGCCCGGGCGGCTGGTGCCCGTGGACGGCCTGTTCCGGGGCGTGCCCCTGGGCGAGGGCGCCCACGAGGTCGTGTTCGAGTACCGCCCCCTCTCGATCTTCACCGGGCTCATCGTCAGCCTGGCGGGGTTCGCCCTCCTCCTGCTCCTCCTCCTGCTTCCCCACCGCCGCGCGTGACCCTTGGCGCGTCCGCGCGGGGAAACCGCCGGGGCGCGGACGGGGTCCATTAGGGTAGAACCGTATCCGGCCCCGGAGGGGGCCGGCCAATCAAGGAGATCCGCGATGCGTGTGTTCAGGAGCGTGTGTTGGATGGCCGCGGTGGGGATGCTGGCGGCGGGATGGGCCGGGGCGCAGGACAAGCCGTCGCTGGTGGAGCGGCTGGGGTTTGCGAAGGACGCCCGGGTGCTCATCATCAACGGGGACGACTTCGGCATGAACCACGCGACGAACGTGGGCACGCTGAAGGCGCTGAAGGCCGGCGGGATCACCTCGGCGACGATCATGGCCCCCTGCCCCTGGTACCTGGAGGCGGCGAAAATGGCGCGGGCCCACCCTAAGGCGAACCTCGGCGTCCACACCACCCTCACCAGCGAGTGGGGCGTGTACAAATGGGGTCCCGTCACCGGCTGGTCCGGCGCGCCGAGCCTCTGCGACGAGAACGGCCATTTCTTCACCGACGTGGTCCAGCTCTATCTCAGCGGGAATCCGGAGGAGGTGGAGAAGGAGATCCGCGCCCAAGTGGACCGCGTCCTGCGGGCGGGGGTGGACGTCACCCATATTGACTCCCACATGGGTGCCATGCAGTATGCGCCCGGCTACCACGAGCTCTTCATCAAGATCGCCGCGTCCTACAAGCTCCCGGCGCGCATCGCCGGGCGCGAAATGATGGACAAGTTCAACGCGGGCTATCTCATTGACATGGCCGACGAGATGGGCGTGCTCCACCCCGACGAGCTGTTCATGGACGACCCGCCCAGCATCGAGGCCACCGAGGCGTGGTGGAAGGACCGCATGCTCCAGGCCAAGCCCGGCCAGGTGACGGAGCTCTACATCCACTGCGCCGCAGACGAGCCGGAAATCTTCGCCACCACCGGCTCCGCCCGCCGCCGCATCGCCGACACCGACTTCTTCAGCGACCCCGCCACCCGCGAGTGGATGGTCCAGCAGGGCATCGAGAAAATCAGCTACCGCGAACTGCGCGAACTCCAGCGCACCGGCAAGCCCATGCCCCGCGTCGAGGGCTATGGCTGGGACGACTGACCGGAGAAAGTATGCGGGAAAATGGCCGTATCAGGCTGTTCGTGACAGGACATGTTCCCCCGGCATCATGTGGGGCCGACGGCGAGGTGGCACGGGCTTCCAGCCCGTGAAGGACATGGGCAGGATGCCCATGTCCCCTCAGAAGGCCAAACCGGCGGGTGGCCGCCCAGGAGGAAGCAGCGTGAAGCGTTGGGCATGCGGGATGGGGATGGCACTGGCAGCGGCGTTCGCGGTGCTGTGCGCGCCGCACGCCTGGGCCGCAGACGAAGAGCCCATGGAGGAGTTGAAGTTCGACTTGCCGGAGCCTTTCTTCGGCGGGACGCCATTTGATTACGGGGCGGAGAACTTTGAGACGGAGGACTTTAAGGATCGTCCGCCATTCCTGGCGCCCAAGGGGACTGCAGTAATCTCCCGGGGAAAGCCGGTCACGTCAAGTTCGGCCCCTCTGTCCGGCGACCTGAAGATGGTCACGGACGGGGACAAACGCTATGACGAGGGCAGTCTGGTGACCCTCGGGCCGGGGGTGCAGTGGGTGCAGGTGGATCTGGGCGCGCCCCACGAGCTGTATGCCATCCTTCTCTGGCATTTCCACAAGGGAAAGACGGTGTATTTCAGTGTTGTTGTCCAGGCATGCAACACCCCGGACTTCAAGGAAGATGTCACCTTCCTGTACAACAGCGATCTGGAAAACCATGCGGGTTTCGGAAGCGGGCAGGACTATCGCTACGTCGAGAACAACAAAGGCCGCCTGTTCGAGCCAAAGGGGCACAAAGCCAGATACCTGCGCTTCTACAGCAACGGAAACGTGCTGAATGAGAACAACCACTACGTTGAGATCGAGGTGTGGGGACGGCCCATGAAGAAGACTGGAGAGGGAGAGGGGGCGGAACCAGGGGCGGAGAACGAAGAGACGCTGGAGGAGTTAAAGTTTGAGCTGCCGGAGCCATTTTTCGGCGGCCTGCCCTTATAGCACAAGAAGCCCCCTCAACCATCTCCGCGAGGGATGATTTCGAGGAGAAGAACAAGTGGCGCGGAGCGTGAAAGGTTCCGCGCGGGAAGACACGGGGCGCGGGCGCGCCAAACCGGCGGGTGGCCGCCAAGGAGGAAGCAGGATGAACCGTTGGACATGCGGGACGGGGATGGCACTGACTGTGGCGTTTGCGGTGCTGTGCGCGCCGTGGGCGGGGGCGGCGGACGACGGGGCGAAGGAGGAGCTGAAGTTTGAGCTGCCGGAGGCGGCCTTCGGCGGCACGCCGCTGCCGTACAGCAGCGACATCCTGGAGAAGGAGGATTTCCGGGACCGGCCGCCGTTTATGGCGCCGAAGGGGACCACCCTGGTCTCCAAGGGCAAGCCGGTGACCGCGAGCGCGGCGCCGGCGATGGGCGACCTGAAGATGGTCACGGACGGAGTGAAGAACTACGCGTCCAGCGCTTTGGTCGAGCTGGAGGCGGGCCCTCAGTGGGTGCAGGTGGACCTGGGGGCGGAGCACGAGCTGTACGCGGTCCTGTACTGGCATTTCCACGCGGAGAAGCGGGTGTACTTCGACATCATCGTGCAGGCGTCCAACGACCCTGAGTTCAAGACCGGCGTGACGACGCTGTACAACAACGACGTGGACAACTCCTCCGGCCTGGGCGAGGGCCCGGACAAGGAGTACATCGAGAACGCCCGGGGCCGCCTGCTCGACCCGAAGGGCCTCAAGGCGCGGTATGTCCGCCTTCACAGCAACGGCAACACGAACGACGAGATGAACCACTACGTCGAGGTGGAGGTCTGGGGGCGGCCCGCGGCGAAGTGACGGGGGGCGGGGAAGATCGGACCGATCGGTCGGATCGGACGGGTCCGTCGGATGGCTTGGCCTGACCGGTCCGACTTGTCCGACGGGTCCGACAGCCCGGCGGATGTCCGCCGGTGGAAACTTCCCCGCCGCGTGTGGTCAAATGAACGTCATCACACCGAAAGGACAATGCGATGCAGAAACGAATGCTGGGCGAATCGGGGATTGAGGCGTCGGTCGTGGGGCTGGGCACCTGGGTGACCGGCGGCGGGGCGATGTGGAACGGCGCGGACGACGCGGAGTCGGAGCGGGCGATCCACGCCGCGCTGGACCACGGCATCACGCTGATAGACACGGCGCCCGCCTACGGCTGGGGCCGCAGCGAGGAGGTCGTCGGCAGGGCCCTCCGGGGCCGCCGCGACCAGGTGGTGCTCGCCACCAAGTGCGGCATGTGGTGGGAGGACAAGCGCGGGTCGTTCCATGCCACCCTGGACAACCGCGACACCTACGTCTGCCTGCGCCCCGAAACGATGGCCGTGGAGATCGAGAACAGCCTGCGCCGCCTGGGCACGGACCACATTGACCTCTACCAGCCGCACTGGCCCGCGAAGGAGCCGGACCTGACGCCCATCGAGGACACGATGGCTTTTCTCCTGAAACTGAAGGAGCAGGGAAAGATCCGCGCCATCGGCGTGTCCAACGTCAGCGTGGAGCAGCTCGCCCGGCACCGGGCCTGCGGCCCCGTCGCGTCCGACCAGTTCCGCTACAGCCTGCTCTTCCGCGCGCCGGAGGCGGACATCCTGCCCTATTGCGCCGACAACAATATCGGCACTCTCACCTACATGTCCCTGGAGCAGGGCCTGCTCACGGGCAAGGTCGGCATGGACCGGGTCTTCGACCCGGACGAGTTCCGCAACAACGAGGCGTGGAACCCGTGGTTCAAGCTGTCCAACCGCCCGAAGGTGCTGGCCATGCTCGACGGCTGGAAGGGTCTCACGGAGAAATACGCCTGCTCCCCGGCGCAGCTCGTCCTCGCCTGGACCGCCGCCCAGCGCGGTGTGTCGCATGTGCTCTGCGGCGCGCGCACGGAGGCCCAGGCCGCGCAGAACGCCGCCGCGGGCGCCCTCACGCTGGACCCGGCGGACGTCGCCCGCATCCGCGCCGACGCCGTCGCCCTCGGGGACCCCGAATGACCCACCCCGCCCTGTCCGGGCGGACGGCGCGCCTGTTCGCCGCCGCGCTGGCCCTGCTGCTGGCGGGCGGGGGAATGTCCCGCGCCGCCGCGGAGCGTGCGCCGGGGGTGGATTTCGAGGCCGTGTGCCTTGCCGTGGACGACCTGCAAGCCACCCAAGGCGGGAAGTATCCCGTCACCGGGGAAGACCGCGCGGAACTGGAACGCGCCCGCGCGGAGGCCCCCGCCCTGCGGGAGAAGGCCGCCTCGGGAAACAAGGAGGCCGCCGAACGGCTGGCCCGGTGGGAGGCCCTGGCGCGCCGCGCCCTGCTGGCCAACCCGCTGCTGGACTTCGACACCCTCCTGCTCATCCGGCGCTCGCACAATCAGCTCGGCCTGCCGCAGAACTGGGAGAGCAACTCCACCCTGCCGATGTCCGGTTTCGACAACGAGCTGATGCTCCTGTCGCCGCTGGACGACGGGGGCCTCGCGCCGCTGTACCGCCCGGAAAAGGATGTGTTCGTCGGCGATGTGGACCTGCACTTCGACGCCGACCGCCTGCTCTTCTCCATGCCGGGGGCCAACGGCCGCTGGCAGATCCACGAGATGGCCCTCGCGGACCGGACGCCGCGCGAGCTGCCGCTGGTCACGGAGCCCGATGTGGACAACTACGACGCGTGCTACCTGCCCGACGGCGCGCTGCTCTTCACGTCCACCGCGCCGTTCGTCGGCGTGCCCTGCGTCACCGGGTCGTCCCACGTGTCCAACATCTACCGCTACGACCCGCCGACGGGCGCGATCCGGCGGCTGACCTTCGAGCAGGACCACGACTGGTGCCCGACGCTGCTCAACAACGGCCGGGTGCTCTACCTGCGCTGGGAGTACTCGGACATCCCCCACTTTGTGTCGCGCATCCTGTTCCACATGAACCCCGACGGCACGGGGCAGATGGAGTACTACGGCAGCAACTCCTACTGGCCCAACGCCATGTTCTACGCGCGGCCCGTGCCGGGCCACCCCACGATGGTCGCCGCCGTGGTCGGCGGGCACCATGACGTGCCGCGCATGGGCGAGCTGGTGCTGTTCGACCCCGCGAAGGAGCGCTTCGAGGCCGACGGCGTGGTCCAGCGCATCCCCGGGCGCGGGAAGAAAGTAGACCCCGTGATTCTGGACGGGCTGGTCGGCGCGTCCTGGCCGAAGTTCCTGCACCCGTACCCCCTGAGCGAAAAGTACTTCATCGCCGCCGCCCAGCCGGACCCCGCGTCGCTGTGGGGCGTGTACCTGGTGGACGTGTTTGACAACATGACGCTCCTGAAGGAGCTGCCGGACAACGCCCTGCTGGAGCCGCTGCCCCTGCGCGCGGCGCCGAAGCCGCCGGTGGTGCCGGACCGCGTGGACCCGGCGCGGGACGACGCGGTGGTGTACATGAGCGACGTGTACACCGGACCGGGGCTGAAGGGTGTGCCGCGCGGCACGGTCAAACAGCTCCGCCTCTTCACCTACCACTTCGCGTACCACGGCGTCGGCGGGCAGGTCAACCGCGTCGGGCTGGACGGGCCGTGGGACATCAAGCGGGTCATGGGCACCGTGCCCGTGGAGCCCGACGGGTCCGCGTACTTCCGCGTGCCCGCGAACACGCCGGTGTCGGTGCAGCCGCTGGACGAGAAGGGGCAGGCCCTCCAGCTTATGCGGAGCTGGATGACCGCCATGCCCGGCGAGACCCTTTCCTGCGTGGGGTGCCACGAGAGGCAGAACACCGCGCCGCCGGCCATTGCCACGCTGGCCGCGCGCCGCGCGCCGTCGGACATCGCGCCGTGGCACGGCCCCGAGCGGGGCTTCTCCTTCCGCCGCGAGGTGCAGCCGGTGCTCGACCGCTACTGCACCGGGTGCCACGACGGGTCCGAGGACGACAAACCCGACTTCACCGACCGGCCGGACGTTCACACCAGCGCCGGGGACGCCGCCTACAACAACGGGTCGCACTTCCCGCCGTCCTACCTCGCCCTGCGGCGTTATGTGCGCGGGCCGTCCATGGAAAGCGACACGCACCTGCTCACGCCGCTGGACTACCACGCGGGCACGACCGAACTCGTGCGGCACCTGCGCGCGGGGCACCAGGATGTCGTGCTGGACGCCGAGTCCTGGGACCGCATCCTCACCTGGATAGACCTGAACACGCCCGCCCACGGCACCTGGGGCGAGATTGTCGGCGTGGACAAGGTGGCGAACCAGCGGGAGCGCCGCATGGCCCTGGCGGCGAAATACGCGCCGAGCACCGCTTCCATTGACCCGGAAGACGCGACACCCGTGCCCGCATTCCAGAAGGAGTCGGCGGACGTGCCTCCCGAGACGCCGCCGCCCGCCGGAGAGGCCGCCGCGCCGCCCCCGCTGTCGCTGGAGGCAGCCCCCGCGCCGGGCACCACACGCACCGTGGACCTGGGCGGCGGCGTGACGCTGCGGCTGGTGCTGGTGCCCGCGGGCACCGTGCGCATGGGCGCGGAAGGCGACGGGTTGGGGCTTGCCGACGAGGCACCGGTGTGCGAAGCCACCTTGAACGATTCCTTCTGGATGGGGACAACCGAGGTCACCAACGCGCAGTACGCGCGCTTCGACCCCTCCCATGACAGCCGGCTCGAAAGCGGCGACTTCCTCCAGTTCAGCGTGGAGGAGCGCGGCTACCCTGTGAACGGGCCGGAGCAGCCGGTCGTCCGGGTGTCCTGGAGCGAGGCGGCGGCCTTCTGCGCGTGGCTCGCGGAGACCACCGGCGAACCCTTCACCCTGCCCGACGAGGCGCAGTGGGAGCACGCCTGCCGCGCGGGCACGGAGACGCCCCTGTGGTACGGCGGCGTCCGCGACGACTTCGCCGGGAAGGCCAACCTCGCCGATGCCTCGCTGGCCCGGGTGGACACCTTCGACCCCTGGAAGCTGCCCTCCGGCGCGATCCACCCGTGGCGGCCCGCCGTGGACACGGTGGACGACGGCCACCGCGTCACCGCCCCGGTCGGCGCCTTCGCCGCTAACCCGTGGGGGCTCCAAGACATGCACGGCAACGCCGCCGAATGGACCCGCAGCCTCTGGCGGGCCTACCCCTGGCGCGACGACGGGCGCAACGCCCTGGACGCCGACGGCCCGCGCGTCGCGCGCGGCGGGTCGTTCTATGACCGCCCGAAAGACGCCCGCAGCGCCGCGCGGCGGCAGTATCCGCCCTGGCAGAAGGTGTTCGACGTCGGCTTCCGCGTCGCCTGCCCCGTGACGGCGCAGGACACGCCCCGCTGAGGGGGCATGGACCCCTTTTTAAATATCTTCTTCCTCGTGTTCCACACGGCGTTCATCCTGTTCGTGCTGTTCGGGTGGGTCTGGCCAAAGGCGCGGAGGGTCCATCTCGCGGCAATCGGGCTGACGGCGCTTTCGTGGTTTGGATTCGGAATCACGCGCGGGTTCGGCTACTGCTTCTGCACCGACTGGCACTGGAACGTGCTTTACCGCTTGGGCCACCCCGACCTGCCGCGCTCGTACATCACCTTCCTGATCCGGACGCTCACGGGCTGGCGCCTCGACGACGGGCTGGTGGACGCGGTGACGGTGGCGGCCTTCCTGGGCGTGTCCGCGCTGGCGGTCTGGCTGGCAATCGCAGGGCGAAAGAAGAAAACCCCCGGCGGTTCATGACCGCCGGGGGTGTTCTTCAGAATCAACCGGCCCTTCGCGTCACTTGTTGACGTTTTCCTCCGCAATGTCGCGCATGATGCCGGTCTTGGTCAGTTCCAGTTTTCCCCAGGAACCGTCAATGAGGCGCGGCTGGGTGAACTGGGTGTTGCACCACTGGCATTTCCCGCTGCCGTCCTTTGCGGCGGCGGCGACATTCAGATAGCGGGAGGCCCCGCCGTCCTCAATCCACCAGTCCTTGTCCACGATGACAATGCGCAGGATGTTGGTCCACCCGGCGTTCTCCAGCAGCGCCCGCATCTGCGACTCGAGCTGCTTGTTCACCATGCCCGCGGGGGGCATGGTGGCGGAGGAGTCATGGGCGGCTTTCACCTTCTCATGGAGGTCCGCGTAGAAGCTGAAATCCGCGCCCTCAATGACCAATTCCCCCACAGCGGGATGGTCGCCGTAGTTTCGGACGTAGAACTTCACCGTGTGCTTTCCGGGGGCAAGCTGGGAAAGGTCGTATGTGAAGGCGATGGGGCCGATTTTGCGGTTGCCCTTGCCCTCGCCGAAGAGCATGTCCGGATCCTTGTAGGAGGTCATTTTTGCCGGATCGGGCGCGATCTCCAGGGCAAGGCTCTTCGCGTCAATGTACTGCGGCTTCTTCAGCGTGATGTACTGGTAGTCGTCCATGTCGCCCGCAGTCATGCCGACCATGACGCCGAGCTCGGTCTTGTCCCCGGCCCCATAGAGGTCGCGCCAGCTCTTGCCCGGCAGGATCAGCCCGTAGATGTGGTCGCCCGCCTGGAATTCGGTGGTGAGGTCCGCCGGATTGGCGGGGTCAATCGGCGATTTCGAGAAGACAATTGTTCCGTCGCCGACCTTGCCCTTCTCCGCCTCCTCCCGGAGCCGGGCGTTCTCCGCCTGGCGCGCCTCCATGGCGGACGCGTTCTTCTCCTGGCGCGCCGTTTCCTGCGCCGCCTCCTCCGCCTGCGCCGCGCCCCGCGCGTCCTTTTCCTGCTGCGTCGCCGCGTTCATGGAGCCCTGGAACGCCGCGATTTTCGGCTCCAGCGCCGAAATGCGGTCAAGGCGCGAGACAAACTCGGGATGGTCCGCCCCCATCTTCGATCCGTAGCGGCGCTGGGCGGTCTCCATGCCCTCCTTCGCCTCGGCCACCCGGGCGGCGGCCTCCTTGGCGCGGTAGTCGTTGTCGTAGTTCGCGCCGCCGTCCCCCATCACGTTTTCCGCCTTGTCCAGGTTCTGGTCCACCTTCTTAAACACCTCCACCGCGCCCGAGGGGACCGTCGCGCCGGAGGACGGCTGCACGGCCGCCTCCACCGCGCCCTTGGCCTTGTCCAGCGCGCCGCCCAGGTTCAACTGCGCCCGGGCGTCCGGCGTCGCGGCGGCCAGCGACAAAAGGGTGACAACAAACAGCGATTTCAAAAACACACGGCACATGTTCTTCTCCTCTCCTTTTCTTTGCCTTGCGGCTAAACCTGCGGCTGCCTCGCGGACCTTCCGCGACAACCGCCCAACCAGACCCATGATAAACCCCTGATCCCCGCATGTCCAGAGAAACAATCCGGCATTTTTCATAGGGACCTGTCTGCAAACAGCACCGGTGGGCCTCCGGCATCAGGCGGTCCAGCGTCTGCGGGATGGCCCGCGACCCCTGCCCGCTTCCATGCCGCATTGATGGGGTCAGGCGCGGCGGCGGAACAGGGCAGTGGAATCAGGGCAATCGCACTAGAATACCTGGGCACTTTCTGGATGGAGTCTGGCAATTGCCCGTTGTGCGGCCTCTTCAACGCTGAAAGCGTTGCCGAATATAGCCCAGGGCAGGCCGCCGCCCGAAGGGCCAGGCCTGCCCTGGGTTGCCCGGACAGAAGGAATCATGCCCCAACGGGGCAGCCGAAATTGCAGTGGGGGGAAACGCGCGGCCGCCGTCGTTTTTCGTGGGCCCCCGCGCGGGCAAGCCCACGCGAAGAAAGGCGGCAGCAAGCTACCGCACTCCAAGGCGCTGCGCGCTGTGCGGACCCGGGGCTGCGGGGATGGGCGGCGGGTTGGGCCATATGCGGATGTCCCGTCGGGACAACAAAGACCAAATCACAGACCCGGGGGAGGTTCATGCCGCGAGCGGGTGCTGCGCGGGAAGCATTTTCGTGCGATTGCCCCGGCAGTGGAATGCGCGACACCGCCTCGGTTACCCTGACGCCAACAGGCTGGGACCGCACGATGATCTGGAAAACGCGGTGACGGCGGCGGCCTTCCCGGCGGTCCGGCCAAAATGGAAAGGGGCTTGCTTCATGAAACGGTGCATTGCGGCGCTTCTGGTTCTCGCGGGTATCGGTGCGGCGGCGGAGGAACCGGCCGTCAGAACCGTCCAGTACCACGGCGTCCGGCGCGACGACCCCGGCGGGACGGTCGGCCTGCGAAACCCCGAGCGGGGCTGGCGGACGGAGGCGGTGTTCGCCGAGCCGGACGGGTCGTCGTTCTACCGGCTGGCCGCGCACCTGCGGGGCCGGCTGCCGGAGGCGTACTCCGACGCGACCTGGCTGCTCGACGCGCAGCATTACGAGCCCTTCGGCCTCACGCTCGCCCAGATGTACTGCTACCTCGACGGGTTTCAGGAGGGGGACATTTCCCTGGAGAAACTGGCGGCCATCCAGCGCGGCTTCGACGGCCTGCGCGCGGCGGGGCTGAAGGCGGTGCTGCGCTTCGCCTACGAGAAGAGCATGGAGGAGAAGGCGGGGCCGACGGTGGACGTCATCCTGAAGCATCTGGACCAGCTCGCCCCGCTCATCCGGAAGAACGCGGACGTCATCTTCGTCCTTCAGGCGGGCTTTGTCGGGGCGTGGGGGGAATGGCACAGTTCGGCGCGCGGGCTGGAGAAGGACCACGCGCATCTCGCGGCCATCGTGAAGAAACTGCTGGAAGTCCTTCCGGCGGACCGGATGACCCAGGTGCGGGTGCCGAAATACAAACGCTGGGCGCTGGGCGAAAACACGCCGGCACTGGACGCGGCGGGCGCCTTCGGTGGGACGCCGACGGCCCGCATCGGTTTCCACAACGACGGATTCCTCGCGGGCGCCACCTGCGGCGGGACCTGGATTGAGCCGCCGCATTTCTCGAACCCGGGCAACCCGGAGTTTGACTACATGACGGCGGAGAGCCCGTATCTCGCCGTGGACGGCGAACTGTTCTGGAACGACATTGACGGGCGGGTGGACGGGTTCCGGGCGGCGGAGCGGATGCGCCTGCACCACTACTCCAGTTTCAGCATCGCCCACAGCTACTCCGGCATGGAGGGGGCGCTCCTCGGGATTGACACCTGGATGACGACGCCCATGGACCCCGCCCGCGCGGCGGAGGCGAAACTGCCCGTGTCGGACGGCTACTTCGAGGACGCGGAGGGCCGGCCCGTCGTCCGGACGCAGTTCGAGTACCTCCGCGACCATCTGGGCTACCGGATCGAGTTGCGGGAGGTCTCGTGGCCGGAGACCGCGCGCGCCGGCGCGCCGCTGCCGGTATCGGTGTCGCTGGTCAACCGCGGGTTCAGCACGCTCATCAATCCGCGTCCCGTGTTCGTCGCGCTGATCAACGCGCAGAACCAGATGGTGTGGACGCAGCCCCTGGACGCCGACCCGTGCACCTGGCAGCCCTTCGCCCCCGGCGACCCGGACTACGCCCCGCTCACCCACACGGCGAAGGGGGAGGCGGTGCTGCCGCCGGACCTCGCGCCGGGGGCGTACCTCGTGGGATTGTGGATGCCGGACCCGGCGGAAACCCTGCGGGAGGACGCCCGCTACGCGGTCCGCGCGGCCAACCGCGACGTGCCCTGGTGGGCCCCCGGCGGCCGCCACGGCGTCAACATTTTAGGCGCGGTGACCGTGCTGCCATGAGCCCCGGGGCCGCGCCCGGGTTTGCACGCGGCGCGGAAATCTGGTATCATAAAGGCACAGTGGCGGTGTAGCTCAGCTGGTTAGAGCAGTGGAATCATAATCCACGTGTCCGCGGTTCGAATCCGTGCACCGCTACCAGAAATAATCAGGGCGGTTCGGGCTTTTTTCCCGAACCGCCCACTTCTTTTTGGGCGGCTGTTTTTGTGGGTGGGATTCTGCCTGTGCGGTCTTGTGGACGGGGTGGACATTGTGGACGCGGTGGACCGCGTGACGGGCTGCGCGATGCGCGTGCTTGAACGTTGCGGGCCGCGCGGCAATAATGGGGGCGGTTGCGGGGCCTTCCGGTGGCGCGTTGCGCCGGCGCCCCGCGGGAAGCAACCGGGAAAGGGCAGGGTGCCGCCATGGGTCTGATCGTGTCGCTGGTCGTGTCCGTGCTCTTCATCGTGCTGGCCACGGTGAAGTTGAAACTGCACCCCTTTCTGGCGCTGCTGGTGGCGGCGTTTGGGTTTGGGATCGCGGCGGGCATGCCGCTGAAGGACGTGGTCAAGTGGGTGAACACGGGCTTCGGGGACACCATCGGCAACATCGGCATCGTGATTCTCGCGGGCTGCATCATCGGCACCTTTCTGGAGAAGTCCGGCGGGGCCTACCGCATCGCGGCGGCGGCGCTGCGCGTGACCGGGCGGCGCAACGTCCCCCTGGCCATGGCCGCCGTGGGCTACGTCGTCTCCATCCCCGTGTTCTGCGACTCCGGGTTTGTGCTGCTTTCCCCGCTGGGCCGGGCGCTGTCGCGGAAGGCGGGGGTGCCCCTGGCGGCCTGCGCCGTGGCGCTGGCCATGGGGCTCTATGCCACCCACACCATGGTGCCGCCGACCCCCGGTCCCGTGGGTGCGGCGGGGGTGCTGGGCGCGGACCTGGGGCTGGTGATTCTGTGGGGGATGGGCGTGGGGCTGGTGGCGGCGCTGGCCGGGTGGCTGTTCGCCGTGAAGGTGGCCGGGAGGGTGGTGCTGGCGGAGGAGGCGGAGGCCGCCGACGCCGCACCGGCACCGGAAGACCCCCAGGCCCCCTCGGCGCCGAAGGCGCTGGTGCCCATTCTGCTGCCCCTCGCGCTGATCGTGCTGCGCTCCCTCGCGGAGCTTCCGGGGAGACCCTTCGGCGGGGGGCAGGCCGCCGTGCTGCTTTCCTTTCTCGGGCAGCCCGCGGTGGCCCTGCTATTGGGGGCCTTTCTTTCCTTCCTGCTGCCGGCGAAGTTCGACCGCGCCATGCTGTCCACGACCGGCTGGGTGGGCGAGGCTATGACGGCGGCGGCCATCATTATCGTCATCACCGGCGCGGGCGGCGCCTTCGGCAAGGTGCTCCAGAACTCCGGCATTGCCGACGTCATCGGATCGGCGCTCCAGGGGCGGGAGGGGGTGGGCATCCTGCTGCCCGTGCTGATCGCGGCGGCGCTGAAGACCGCCCAGGGCTCCTCCACCGTGGCGCTGATCACGACGGCTGGGCTGATGCTGCCGCTGCTGGCCCCGCTGGGGCTCGAGGGCGCCACGGCCCGCGCGCTCGTGGTGGTCGCCATCGGCGCGGGGTCCATGATGGTCTCCCACGCCAACGACAGCTTCTTCTGGGTGGTCACCCAGTTCTCCGGCATGACGGTGAACCAGGGCTACCGCCTCCAGAGTCTGGGGTCGCTGGTGACGGGCCTCGCCGCCGCGGCGGCCGTCTGGGCCGCCGCCGCCGTGGTCCTGTAAGAACCGGGCGGCGCTGAGGTGGCACGGGCTTCCAGCCCGTGACCGGGTCATGGATGCGGCCCCAAGACCACGGGCTGGAAGCCCGTGCCGCCTCAGTGTCCTGGTTCACCGTTCTTCCGAAAGAAGTGGCCGCCGCCGTGGTCCTGTGGGACCGCCGGTCAGAGCAGGAAGCGGACGGAGTCCAGGCCGATGCGGATGAAGGCCGTGGGGGTCCACGGGATGGCCTGGGGGAAAATTCGCGTGGAGATGCGGTAGGCCGTGTAGGTGTGGCCCAGGTACCGGGCGAGGGCCATGGGGAAGGGGCCCCGGATCATCGCGCGGACGAGGGGGGCGGCCCATCCCGGCGCCATGGTGTACAGGGAGCCGAGATAGCAGGCGCGCAACTGCACCCTGCGCTCGTGGGGGGTGAAGCAGGACAGTTCCGTGGTTTCGTTGAAGCGGACGGTGTTCGCCCCGGACTCCGGGAGCCACCCGTTCTTGACGCACTCGCGCCAGATGTCGGTGCCGGTGTAGGGTGTGCACAGGGTGAAGAGGGGGGCTGAGGGCCGGAGGTGGCGGACGAAGTCGAGGGAGTGGAAGTCGTCCTCCAGCGTGCCGCCGGGGATGCCCAGCATAGTGCAGGCGTAGGTCCTAATGTTGTACTTCTCCGCGATGGCGAAGGACTCCCGCACCAGCTTGTCCGTGAGGTTGCGCCGCAGCACGACGTTGCGCAGGGTCTCGTCGCCCGACTCGACGGACATGCCGATGGACTGGCACCCGGCCCCCGCCAGCAGGCGGGCCGTCTCCTCGGTGAGCGTGTTGGACCGCATCAGGCAGTAGAAGGGCACGCCGATCCGGCGGGGGTACTTCTCCGCGAACTCCAGCAGCCAGTCGTCCACGCGGTGGGCGAAGGTGTCGTCGGCGAAGCGGACCAGCCGCAGGGGGGGGAACTCGCGGCGCACCTGGTCAATCTCGTCCAGCACGTTGTCCACCGACCGCCGCCTGAGCACGGGGCCGCAGGCTTTGAACATGCGGTTAAACGCGTGGTTGAAGCAGTACGAGCAGTTGTAGGGGCAGCCGCGCCCGGTGATGAAGGACCGCAGGCCCGAGGTGCGGCAGTAGGGCATGGCCTCGTAGAATGCCGCCCGCTCGGGGAAGGGGAACCGGTCAAGATCATGCGAGAGCACCCGTTTCACGGGCTCCTTCGCGCCGCGGGGCACGAGGTTGGGGATGTCGTCAAAGGCCGCGCCCGCCTCCAGCCGGGACAGCAGATCGGGCAGCGCCTCGTCGCCGTCGCCCTGGCAGACGGCGTCAAGGTCCATTTCCTCCAGCACATTCGGGGAAAAGGTGGGGTGCGGCCCGCCCATCACCCGGAAGGGCGGCTTTGGCCAGGATTTCGCCGCCGCCAAGACCTCCTCGTCGGTCTTCGTGAAGAGGTCCAGATCGCCCGTGGACGCACTGTAGGCGACCACGTCGGGACGGAATGCCTCCGCGATGCGGCCCACGCGGTGGCGCCGCAGAATGGCGAGCCGGGCATCGTGTCCCGCGCGGCGGCACGATGCGATGAGCATCAGCACCCCCAGGGGCTCCATCAGAAAAGGGGTGGAGGAGACAAACAGCACCTTCACGGTTCTTGTCCAGGAGGAGGGTGGAGCGGAGGCGATTCCGCCGAAGGGGAGGGGCAATCCGTGGCGTTGGGTTCCGCACTGGGCGACGGAAGAAGTCCCTTGGTCGCCCGGTACAGCACAATGGGGAGAAAGGCGGGCAGCATCCAGGGCTGGGGATGGCTGTGCGCGAGCCGCGCCAGCCGCCGCGGATTCGCGTAGAACTGCCGCATCGCTTGCCGCTGGTAAAGGAAGAGCGTCTCGTCGGGCAGGTTGGTCAGATTGATGCGCATCCCCGACATGTCCGTGTTGTCGTAGCGAAGCTTCTCCAGTTTCTCGGGCAGCTCCTTCTTCACAAGATCGTACAGGGGTGTTCCGGGGAACGGCGTCACCGTGTAGAAGGATGCTGTGTGGAAGGGGGACGCGCAGGCGGAGGCGATTGTCTGGCGCAGCTCCTCCTCCGTCTCGGTCGGGAACCCCAGCATGCAGAAGACGTTGGTGTATACCCGCTGGGAGGTGGTGCGTCTCCCGGCCGCCATCAGTTTCTCCAGATTCATGTTCTTGCAGGTGTATTTCTGGAGGCGGGGGGAGGCGGTCTCCATGGCAAAACTGCATTGGTACATGCCGGTCTGCACCAGCGCGTCAACGATCTCGTCCGTCAGCAGGTCGGCCCGGATGCCGTTGGGGAAGGCGATGCGCGGTTTCAACGCGGACTGCCCGACCAGACCGCAGAACTCGATGACGCGTCGCGGGTGGAAGTTGAAATTGTCGTCCAGGAACTCGAAGTCGTTTATTCCGTAGGTCTTGGACAGGCGGGTCATCTCCTCCACTATGCGCTCCGGCGAATTCACGCGGATGGATTTCCCGAAGATCTTGTGGCACCAGATGCACCCGTAGGGGCAGCCCCGGCTGCTTACCAGCGAGGCGTAGCGCCGGCGGAACACCGGGGCGATGGACTGTGCCCGCCAGTAGGCCGGCAGATTAATCAGGTCGTAGGCGGGAAAGGGCAGCGTGTCGAGGTCTTCCACCTGTTCCACGGCCCCGGGATTCACCACGACCTCCCCTTTCGCGTCGCGCCAGATCACGCCGGGAATGCCGCCGAAATCGCGGCCGCCCTCCGCCCATGCCTGAAGCACCGCCTTGGTGGCCAGCTCCCCCTCGCCGGGCACCACCACGTCCACGTCGGCCTCCGCCATCAAAGCCTCCTTGGTGGCGGAGGCGTGCGGGCCGCCTGCGAGAATCAGGGCGTTGGGCAGCGACGCGCGGGCAAGGCGGACCGATTCTGGGAGAACGTGTGCGGATGTGGTGAGTGCGGAAAAGCCGACCACATCGGCGCCGAACGCCACCGCGCGGCGGACGACCTCCTCCGGGGGGCAGTTCTCCAGACGCTGGTTGACGATCATCGGCTCGACGGACAGCTCGCGGCGCAGGTAGGCCGCGAGGTACATCACCCCCATCGGCGGGGTGACCAGGGGGAATCCTCGTGTGTGATAGCCGACATTTGCCAGAAACAGCTTCAACCAGTCCGCCTTTCGCAGTTCTCGCCGCCAAGCCCCGGGTATGATACCACAAGGCTCCGGAGAACATTCCCCGGGGTCCGGGCGGATGCGGCCGGAAAAGGCGCGTCCCCCCGCGGCGGCGCGGGGGGACGGGAAAGCGTCTGTGTCTCTTCAGTTCTAGTGCGCGGCGGCCGCGGCGTCCCCGGCGGCCTTCGCGTATTCGGGCAGCGTGTTCAGGTAGTTGCCGTAGCCGACGATGAAGGTGGAGAAGACCAGCACCGCGAGGCCCAGGGCCACCAGCACCTGCGTGCGTTTGCTGGCACCGCGCCACTCGCGCAGGGCCACGCCCCACAGCGTGCTGAAGATGATGATGGACGCCATGTGCAGGGTCCAGCTCGAAAACTTGTACTCGCCCATCTTCGTCTCGCCCATGCTGTAGAAGAAGAACTGCAGGTACCACGTCACGCCCGCGAGGGCGGAGAAGACGTAGTTGGACAGCATCGGCACGCGGGTGGGCTCGCCGGTCTCCGTCTTGCCGGTGGCGGTGAAGTACTCATGTCCGCTGTGGTTCTTCCAGTTCAGGTACATGCACCACAGGAAATTGGTCGTCAGCCCGCCCCAAAGGACGATGATCAGCACCGGCAGGTTCTGCCAGAGGTCGCTGCGGCCCGCGTCCGTCAGCTGCGTCAGCGCGATATCCGCGATGGGCCGCCCCGCCGCCATGCCGTAGGACATGGAGGCGCTCATGACGCCGGAGAAGGTCGCCACGAGGATGCCCTTGGTGAAGTTGAACTCCTTGATGACCGCCTTCTTCTCCTCTTCGGGCATCTCTTTTTCCTTGGACATGCCCGCCGCCCCGCTGATGGCGATGCCCGCCAGGCAGACAAACACGCCCAGCAGAATGAACTGCCCCGGCGTCTGGGAGATGATCGTCATGAACTCCCCGTTGAAGATCGGCGGCATCAGCGTGCCGAAGGCGGCGCAGTAGCCCAGGGCGATCGCCATGCCCAGGGCGATGCCGAGGTAGCGCATGGTCAGGCCGAAGGTCAGCCCGCCCAGGCCCCACATGGCCCCGAAGAAGTACGCCCAGAAGATGTTCTCCCTGGGGGCGCTGAAGATCGCGCCCAGCGGGTTCGGCACGAGCAGGCTCGCCAGAATGAACGGCGCGATAAGCCACGAGAAGATGCCGCCCACCAGCCAGTAGGTCTCCCAAGACCACACCCGCACCTTGCGGTAGGGGATGTAGAAGCTCGCCGACGCGAGGCCGCCCAGCCAGTGGTAGAAGAGACCAAGAAGGGGGTTTGGTGCCATGAGAGCGCATCCTTTCCGTGAGAGGTTGACCGCGAAAAAGGGCGAAAAAACGCCGTCCGGACACGGGCGCCGCAGCCGACCACACCCGGCCCGCACCAGAATACAGACCCGGCGGGGGGCAAATCAAGACGGCGGAACCACGGAAAACACGGATTACACGGAAAAGAATAGGGGTGTCTTTCCGTGCGCTCCGCGTTTTCCTTGGTTCCGCCGTCCTTACTTCACAATGCGCTCGATCTCGGCACCCGGATGGTGGCCAAAGTTGACGAGCAGCCCGAGCCGGTGCCCGGACGCCTTCAGGTAGTTGTGGAGCTGGGCCCGGTGCTCGTCGGCGATTTCCCGGACAGCCTTGAGTTCGACGATGACACAGTCGAAACAGACGAAGTCGGGGCGGTAGGTCTGGGCGAGCGGCTCCCCCTTGTAAAGGAGGCCCAGTTCCTGCTGGGCCACCGCCGGGATATCCCGCAACCGGAACTCCCGTTCCAGACACTCCTGATACACCGACTCCAGGAACCCGCACCCCATCTCGCGGTACACCTCAAACACCGCCCCGCGTATCCTGTAGCTCTCCTCGCGAAAAAGCAGTTCCGCCATGATTCCTCCCTTCCGCAGCAGTCCTCTTCCCTGACCGACAAGTCCACTGACGCGAAAATCATACCCAAAACCTGCCACCACGGACCACACAGACCACACGGAAGGAAGCCCCTCATCTTTTCCGTGTGCTCGGTGTGTTCCGTGGTTGCCCCCGGCGGCTGTTTCTGGGATAATCCCGGACACGCTTAGAACCGAAAGGGATTGGACAGATGCAGACCAGCCGTTGCCTTCTTGCCGCGATCCTCTGCGCCGCCGCTGCGGCCGCGTTTGCGGCGGATTCTCCGCAGTTCCGGGGGCCGGACCGGACGGGGGTGTTTCCAGAGTCGGGGCTGTTGCAGGAATGGCCGGAGGGCGGCCCGGAAAAGGCATGGGTCGCCACGGGGATCGGCAGGGGGTATTCCTCGGCGGCCACGCTGAACGGGAAAATCTATGTCACGGGGATGACGGAGGCAATGGAGGGGGTGGTCACCGTGCTGACGCCGGACGGCGCGGTGGAGAAGACCATTCCCTACGGCCCGGAGACGGACGAGCAGCAGGCGCCGGGATCGCGGTCCACGCCCACCCTGGAGGGAAACCGCCTTTACCTCCTCACCGGTCTGGGCGTGGTGGTGTGCCTCGACACGGACACGGGGGCGAAGGTGTGGGAGGTGGATGTCACCGAACGGTTCAAGGCCGAGAAGCCCACCTGGCACTACGCGGAGTCGGTGCTGCTGGACGGGGACAACGTGATCTGCACGCCCGGGGGCGCGGAGGCGGTCGTTGCCGCGCTCAACAAGCACACCGGTGACACGGTGTGGACCCTGAAGGAGCCCCAGGACAAGGCGGCCTACTGTTCCCCCATGGTCTTCACGCACAACGGCCGCCGCATCCTCACCACGGCCACGGGGCGGTTCATTGTCGGCGCGGACCCCGCCACGGGCGCGCCGCTGTGGCAGGTGGAGCAGAAAGCCCCCTGGGACATCCACGGGGTGAGCCCCGTCTACGAAAACGGCCTGCTCTATTATGTCGCGGGCGACGGCACCGGCGGCGCGGCGCTCGAACTGTCGCCCGACGGCGCGACGGTCACCCAGAAGTGGGAGGACAAGACCCTGGACTGCCTGCACCACGGGGTGGTTCCGGTCGGCGGGCATCTCTACGGCACGGGCTACAAGCGCGGCGGCAAGCTGGTCTGCCTCGAAATGGGCACAGGGAGCGTCCTGTGGAGCGCCGACGAGGTGACCCTGGGCGTCACCGTCGCCGCCGATGGCATGCTGTACGTCTATGAGGGGCCCAAGAAGGGGGTGGTCAGTCTGGTCAAGGCCGACCCTTCGGGATATGTCCGCACCGGCCAGTTCACCGTGACCGACGGCGGCGACGACAAACACTGGGCCCACCCCACCATTGCCAACGGACACCTCTACATCCGCCATGGCGACGCCCTAGTCGCCTACAAGGTGTCGGCGGGGGCAAAATAGGCCCCCTTTCCGCGTCTCTGTCGCCCCACAAGTGAATTTCTTGATTATCGAGGAATGCTCTGCTTGAGAAAACTCTGTCAAGACACAACATCAAGTGCTGAAACTGCGCTATAGCGCAAAATATTGCGGTTCTCGCTTGCGCCATCCTTCCGTTTCTGCTATACTGGCGGCGTTCAAACCGTCCCGGGTGCAGGAGGCGGTCTTTCAAGAGGTAAGTACAATGGCGCAAAATAGTTACACCGCAGATTCCATCCAAGTCCTTGAGGGGCTGCAGGCGGTCCGGAAACGGCCCGCCATGTACATCGGGGACACGAGCACGCGGGGGCTTCACCACTTGGTGTACGAGGTGGTGGACAACAGCATAGACGAGGCGCTGGCGGGGTACTGCACGCAGATCACGGTGACGGTGCACATAGACAACAGCATCACGGTGGAGGACAACGGCCGGGGCATTCCGGTGGACATGCACCGGGACCCGAAGTTCAAGAACAAGACGGCTTTGGAGGTGGTGCTGACGATACTGCACGCGGGCGGCAAGTTCGACAACAACTCCTACAAGGTGTCCGGCGGTCTGCACGGCGTGGGCGTGTCCTGCGTGAACGCGCTGTCCAAGTGGCTTGAGGTGGAGGTGAAGCGGGACGGGGTGGTGTGGTTTCTGGCGTTCGACCGGGGCGCGGCCCGGGGGAAGATCGAGCAGCGCGGCCGCACGCGCAGCACGGGCACGAAGGTGACCTTCCTGCCGGACGCGGACATTTTCGAGGACCTGGTGTACAACGCGGAGACGCTGCTGGGGCGGCTGCGCGAGCTGGCCTTCCTGAACAAGGGCATCAAGATCGTCTTCGAGGACGAGCGGACGGACGACGAGCCCGTGGTGATGCAGTACAAGGGCGGGATTGTGGAGTACGTGAAGTACCTGAACCGCGCCAAGGAACCGCTCCACCGCGCTCCTATCTATCTGGAGGTGGCGCGGGACGACCTGGAGGTCGAGGTGGCGCTCCAGTACAGCAGCTCCTACTCGGAGACGCTGTTCAGCTTCGCGAACAACATCAACACCCACGAGGGCGGCACGCACCTGAGCGGGTTCCGCGCGGCGCTCACCAAGAGCCTGAACGACTACGCGAAGAAGGCACCGGCCTCCAAGAAGAACGACTACGCCATCTCCGGCGACGACGCCCGCGAGGGGCTCACGGCGATCATCTCCGTGCGCCTGCGCAACCCCCAGTTCGAGGGGCAGACCAAGATGAAGCTGGGCAACAGCGAGGTTCAGGGCATCGTGAACTCGCTGGTGTACGAGGGGCTTCAGACCTATTTCGAGGAGAACCCCCAGGTCGCCAACCGCATCATCCAGAAGTCCATTGACGCGGCCAGGGCCCGCGAGGCGGCCCGCAAGGCCCGCGACCTCACCCGGCGCAAGGGCGCGCTGGACTCCATGGGCCAGGCCGCCAAGCTGGCCGACTGCTCCGAGCGCGACCCGGCGCTGTGCGAGCTGTTCATCGTCGAGGGCGACAGCGCGGGCGGATCGGCCAAGCAGGGCCGCGACCGGCGCTTCCAGGCGGTGCTCCCGCTGCGGGGCAAAGTGCTCAACGTGGAGCGCGCCCGCGAGGACAAGATGCTGGGGAACAACGAGATCCGCTCGCTGATCACCTGTCTGGGCGCGGGCTTTGGCCGCGACGACTTCGACGCGGCCAAGCTCCGCTACCACAAGATCATCATCATGACGGATGCCGACGTGGACGGGGCGCACATCCGCACCCTGCTCCTGACCTTCTTCTTCCGCCAGATGCCCGGCCTCATCCACCGCGGCCACCTGTACATCGCCCAGCCGCCCCTCTACCTCATCCGCAAGGGGAAGAAGTCGCGCTACGTGAACACCGAGACGGAGTTCGAGGAGTTCATTTTCGAGATGCTGAGCGACAGCGTCCGCGTGACGGTCAACGGGGATCCGGGCGGCCCGGCGGTGGAGGGCAAACAGCTTCTCCGCGCCCTGCGCGCCGCCATGGAGCGCGACCGAATGATCCAGCGCGTGCGCCGGCTCTTCGGCGTCACCCGCGAGGCCCTCGTCAAGGCCCTCGTCCTGCCGAGGGACAAGTATCTGCACCCCGAGAACCTTTCCCCGGCCGAGCTGCTGGACATCTTCGGGTCCGACCTGGAGATCATCAACACCCACGAGGTGCAGACGGAGCTTGAAGGGGCCAACGGAAACGGAAACGGGAACGGAAAGAAGCCCCGCAGCCATTTCATCCGCGGCAAACACCAGGTGGACCTCGCCTTCTTCAAGAGCCACGAGTTCTCCGCGCTCCTCACGGTGAGCGAGCCCATCACCCAGCTCGGCTCCGCGCCCTACTGCGTCGTCGGCGCGGACACGGACAAGGCGGGGGGGGTGCTGCTGGAGACCTCCGACCTCGTGGAGCTGCGGGGGTTTCTCATGGACCTGGGCCGCAGGGGCCTGCACGTGCAGCGCTACAAGGGCCTCGGCGAGATGAACCCCGACCAGCTTCAGGAGACCACCATGGACCCCGCGTCCCGCGTGCTGCTCCAGGTGAGCGCCGAGGACGAGGCGGTGGCGGACGACCTGTTCACCGTGCTCATGGGGGACCAGGTGGAGCCGCGCAAGGACTTCATCGAGAAGCACGCCCCCGAAGTGCAGAACCTGGACATCTGATCCGGCCCCCGGGCCGACAGCATAAGGCGTTTCAAGCATGACCACAGACCGCATCAAGCCCATGCCCATCGAGCAGGAGCTGAAGACCTCGTTCCTGGACTACTCGATGAGTGTCATCGTGAGCCGCGCCCTTCCGGACGTCCGCGACGGCATGAAGCCCGTGCACCGCCGCATTCTCTTCGCCATGCACGAGCTGGGCCTCCACAAGAACCGCGCCTTCCGCAAGTCCGCGGCCATCGTCGGCGAGACGATGGGAAAGTACCACCCCCACGGCGACTCCGCCATCTACGACACCCTCGTGCGCATGGCCCAGCCGTGGAGCCTGCGCTACCCGCTGGTGGACGGCCAGGGCAACTTCGGCTCCATAGACGGGGACAGCGCCGCGGCCATGCGCTACACCGAGTCGCGCATGGAGGCCATCACGGCGCTCATGATGGCCGACATCGAGAAGCAGACGGTGAACATGGCGGACAACTACGACGGCAGCCAGAAGGAGCCGACCGTCCTGCCGTCCGCCATCCCCAACCTGCTGGTGAACGGATCCTACGGCATCGCCGTGGGCATGGCCACGAGCTGCCCGCCCCACAACCTCACCGAGGTGTGCGACGCCGTCATCCACTTCATAGACCACCCCAGCGCGACGCCGGGCGACCTGATGCGCTTTGTCAAGGGGCCCGACTTCCCCACCGGCGGCATCATCTGCGGCGCCGAGGGCATCCGCGAGGCCTACCTCACGGGCCGCGGCCGCCTCACCGTGCGCGCCAAGGTCGCCGTCGAGGCGAAGAAGGACTCCGGCAAGGAGCGCCTGATCATCCAGGAGATCCCCTACCAGGTCAACAAGTCCAAGCTGATCGAGGACATCGCCGAGCTGGTGAAGTCCAAGACCGTCGAGGGCATCACCGACCTGCGCGACGAGTCGGACAAGGACGGGATGCGCGTGGTCATCGAGCTGCGCAAGGGCGAGGAGCCCGAGGTCATCCTGAACCAGCTCTACAAGCACACCCAGCTCCAGTCCACCGCCAGCGTGATCATGCTGGCCCTGGTCAACAACACCCCGCGCGTGCTCAACCTGCGCGAGATGATCTACTACTACGTCCAGCACCGCGCCGAGATCATCGAGCGGCGCACGCGCTTCGACCTGAGGCAGGCCGAGGACCGCGCCCACATCGTCGAGGGGCTCCTGCGCGCCATTGACCACATTGACGAGGTCATCGCCATCATCCGCGAAAGCCGGGACACCGACGACGCGCAGGCGCGGCTGATGGACCGGTTCGGGTTCAGCGTGGTGCAGGCCAACGCGATCCTCGCCATGCGGCTGCGCCGCCTGACGGGCCTGGAGCGCGAGGAGCTGGAGGCCGAGTTCCGGGCGCTCCAGGAGGAGATCGCGCGCCTGCGCCTGATCCTCTCCAGCGACAAGACCATCCTGGCCGAGGTGCGCCGCGAGATGGTGGAAATCCGGGACAAGTTCGGCGACGCCCGCCGCACCGCGATCCTCGACGAGCTCGGCGAGTTCCGCGTCGAGGACCTCATCGCCGACGACGTGATGGTGGTCACCGTGTCCAACCAGGGCTACATCAAGAGCCTGCCCATAGACACCTACCGCAAGCAGCGCCGCGGCGGCAAGGGCGTCGCGGGCATGGAGACGAAGGAGGAGGACTTCGTCAAGGACCTCTTCATCGCCTCGGCCCACCAGTACATGCTCTTTTTTACGACGAGGGGCCGCCTGCACTGGCGCAAGGTGCACGAGCTGCCCCGCGGCGGGCGCACGGCCAAGGGCCGCGCCATCGTCAACCTGCTGAGCCTGGGCGAGGGCGAGCGCGTGACCGCCTGCCTGCCCGTGCGGGACCTCAACGAGGAGGGCCGCTTCGTGTTCATGGTCACCCGCAAGGGGACGGTGAAGAAGACGGCGCTCAGGGCGTTCAGCAACCCGCGCGCCACCGGCATCATCGCCCTCGACCTGGACAAGGACGACGAGCTGTGGGAGGCGCAGCTCACCTCGGGCCACGACAACATCCTCATCGCCACCCGCAACGGCCTCGCCATCCGGTTCCCTGAGACCGATGTGCGGCCCATGGGCCGCAACGCCCGCGGCGTCATCGGCATCCGCCTGAAATCCGGCGACTTCGTCGTGGGCGTCTCCCTGGCGGACGACGACAAGACGGTGCTCTCCGTCACGGAGAACGGCTTTGGCAAGCGCACCTGCGTCGGCGAGTACAGCACGCACCACCGGGGCGGCCAGGGCGTCATCAACATCAAGACCGGCGGGCGCAACGGCCATGTGGTGAGCGTGGACACGGTGGACGACGACGACGAGCTCGTCATCATCTCCACCACGGGCGACGTGATCCGAACCTCCGTGAGGGACATCCGCACCGTCGGGCGCAACACCATGGGCGTCACCGTCAAGAGGGTGGCCCCGGGCGAGAAGGTCGCCTCCGTGGCGCGCGCGCTCGCGGAGACGAAGGAGGAGAAGGTCACCGAGTCGGCCCCCACCGAGGTGAATGTCGCCCCGGCGGAGCGCCCGGCACTGGACGCGGCGCCCTATGAGGAGGACGAGGGGGACGGGGAGGAGTAATCCCGGGGCTCAGTCCTCGAAGTTGCTGAAGACGGCCTCCGACCAGGCCACGGGCTTCCGCGGCGCGGGCGGGGTCACCTCCACGCCGAAGAGCTCCAGCAGGGTGCCCTCGGCGGTCTGCAGCTCGACCAGCGCCCGCTCGTACATGATGCGCGCCTGAAGCTCCTGCGTGCGCGCCGCCGTCAGGTCCTCCTGCACCCGGAGCACCTGGAAACTGGTCGTCACGCCCAGCCGCAGCCGCTTTTCCTCCGCGATCACGTTGGCCTCCTGCAGGCGCACCGCCTGCTTCGTGCTCTCGATGAGTATCTTGTTCGTCATCACGTTGCGCGCGGCGATGTGCACCGCCGCCATGAGCCCCAGCTCGCTCTGCCGCCGGCGGTCCTCCGCCTGCTGCTTCGATATCCTCGCCTTCAGGTGCTGGCCGCGCGCGGCGCGGTTGTTGATCGGGATCGAGCCCTCCACGCCGATGCTGTAGACGTCCTCCTGCTTCTTAAACACCCCCGAGACGGACTGGTAGAGAAAACGGTCCCGCCCGCCCTGGCCGTAGCTGGCCTTCACGTCCAGCTGGGGGAGCATGTCTTTCCGCGCGCGGTAAAGCTCCAAGTCCGCGTTTTCCAGCTCCAGGTCGCTCATGCGCATTTCCGGGCGCTTCTCCAGCGCCAGCTTCACGCTGCGGTCGAGGCCCTCCTCAAAGGCGCCGAAGTCGAAGCCCAGCCCGTCCTCCGGGTTCGGCCGGTCCGTCGGCACGATCATCACCTTGGAGAAGTGGTCCCCCTCCCGCATTCCGAGGGCCTGCTTGAGGATGTCCGCCGCGTCGTTGGCCCGCGAGGAGGCTGAGACCAGGTCGGACTGGCGCGCCGCCACCCCGGCCTTCGCCTGGAGCACCTCGATGTCCGCCGCCGTGCCGATCTCCCGCCGCGTCTCGTTGATCTTCAGCAGGCGCTCGGCGTTGCGCAGGGACTCCTCGCGCACGCGGACGGCGTCCACGGCCCCTGTGAGGTCCCAGTACGCCTTGATCACCTCGCTGACCGCCCGCAGGACCGTCAGGTGCAGCTGCGCCTCCGTGATCTCGCGGGCGTTCTTCGCCGCCTCGATGCGCACGGTGTTGTACTTGACGCCGAAGCCGCGCAGCAGCGGCTGGGTGAGTGTGACGGCGACCTGCGTGTTGTACTCGTTCTCCAGGCCGCCGAACGTGGTGGCCTGGCGGTCCATGATCGTCGTCACGGAGTACTGCGTGCCGTGCCGGAGCTTGCCCCCGATGCCGCCGGTGATGTTCATCCCCTTGGTCTCCAGGCTGCTGACCCCGCCGACGAAGGCGCGGATTTCCTGGCTCGCCAGGGACCCGGCCTCGGTGTAGTTGATCGAGCCCTGCAGCACCGGGTCAAACTCGCCCCCCGCGCTGTACACGTCGGCGTCGGCCTTCAGGGGCTCGGAGGAGGTCACAATGATGTCGGGGTTCTGGACGAGCGCCGTCTGCACCGCCTCCGCGAGGCTCATCTTGACCACCTCGCGGCCCGGCTGCGACTCCGCCGCCTGGCGCAGGGCCGACAGGTCAATCAGGTCAACCGAAATCTCCTCCTGGAGGGTCTTCCCCGAGCCCAGGCTGTCCTCGGCCTTGGGCAGGCCCTCCAGCACGCGCAGGCGCTCCGCCTCGCGGGCGGCTTCGGCCTCCGCCTCCGCGGCGGCGGCCTGCTCCGCCGCGACAATCGCGGCCGCCTGTTCCGCCTCGGCCGCCGCGACGGCCTCCGCCACATCCGCCGCCTCAACCTCCGTCACGGGTTCGGCGGCGTCCTGCGGCAGCGCCGCGGGCGCGGCCGCAAGGGCCAGCAGGGCCAGAACAAGCGTGTATGCGAGGGGGTTTCTTGCGCGCATGGGAACCGTTCTCCTGGAGTGTGCCGGTGTCCTCCGCCCCCGCGCAACACGATCCGCCAGCCTGCGGGATGCCGCGCCGTCGCTGTCCGGGGCTTCGGACACACGGCGGAAGTGTAGCGCGTCCCCGCCGGCCAGTCAAGCGAAGAGGGGAACGGCTATTCGTCCTGGGTGCGGAGGGTGGAGGGGTCTATGCCGGCCTGCTGCATGGCCTGCATCTCCATCTGGCGGACGCGCCCGACGAACAGGCGCTGAAGCTCCGCAAGGGCCTCGTCGAGTCCGGCGGACTCCTCCGGCGTGAGGTTGCCGGCGGTCTTCCCGCGCAGCATGAGCAGCAGCTCAAGGGAGAACCGCGCCTGGTCCAGATTCACCATCACCTGCTCGCCCTGCTGGCCCACGAAGCCGAGGGCGTACATGGTCTGCGTGGCGAGCATGGTCAGCAGCGCGTCGAAGTTGGCCTCGTAGGACTCTTCCTCCCCGGGATCCCCTTCGGGGGCCTCCGCAGGCGCGGGCGCCTCGCCGCCCTCCGCCGCCTCGGGCACGGCTGCGGAGGCCGCCGCCGCCGCCTGCGCCTCGGCCTCCAGCCGCTTTCGGGCCTCCTCCTTCTCCCGCTGGACGCGGGCCTTCCAATCTTCGTCAATAAAGATTTTCTGGTCGTCGTCGGACATGGGGCCTCCGGTTGCGAGACAAACCCCGGCCCCGCCGCGTCCGGATGCGGGCACGGCGGGACCGGGAAAAAATCACCGCACTACGGCGTCTTTACGCCGGAATTACTTGTTCTTGTGACGGTTCGACCGCGCGCGTTTTTTCCGCTTGTGCTTGTTGATCTTGCGCTTGCGAACTTTTCTTCCACCAGCCACGTCGTCTACCTCCAGCAGTTGATGCGGGCCGCGCCTGCGCGCGTCACCGCCGCCATTCTTCTCCCGGCACCGCGTAGGAAACCAGCTCGGAAGGCGCGAAATACAGCCCGACCTCCCGCGCCGCCGTCTCCACCGCGTCCGATGCGTGCACAAGGTTCTTCTGGTTGCTCAGGCCGAAATCCCCGCGGATCGTGCCGGGGTCCGCGGCGAGGCAGTTGGTCGCGCCGTTCATCCGGCGCACCTGGGCCACCGCGTCGCGCCCCTCCCACACCATCTGCACGGTGGGGCCGGACGTGATGAACGCGATCAGCTCCCCGTAAAACGGCTTGCCCGCGTGCTCCGCGTAATGCTTCTCCGCCTGCTCCCGCGAAAGCACCTGCATCTTGAGGGCAACCAGTTTGAGGCCTTTGGCCTCATACCGCCGGATGCACTCCCCCACCAGGCCGCGTCCGACGCCGTCGGGCTTGACCATGACAAAGGTGCGCTCCATGCCGATACCTCTCCTGCAAGACTTCTCGGGAATACGCGGACACGGCCCCCGCAGAAACACGGCCACCGCACCCGCAAGCGGCCGCTATCATAGCAAACACCCGCCGCGGCGCGCAAGACGAAGGAAGAGGGCGCGGCAAGCAGCGCCCCTGCAAGGGGATTCCCCGGTTTTTCTGCGTGTGCCCGGGGCATGGGCTGGTAGGGGCGCTGCTTGCCGCGCCCTCTTCCTTCACGGCATGAACGTCCGACTCAGCGGGTGACGGACATTGTTTCCATGACGGTGCGTATTTTACCGTGCCCCGGCACAACACACACGATCGCGTTCACTTCTTCCTCCGGCGACCCGGGTTCTCAGCGCGGCCCGCGAACCTGCCCAAGTCAAACGCCGCCGCCATTTCCTGCATTTTCCCCCGGATCTTTGACATAATGGGGCGGTGTCCCAACGCCCGCAGGATACCTTAACGCATGCGCGACAAACCCACACCCGCCGAAGTGCCGCCGTTCCTCGCCCTGGGGGGCGTGGGGGCGGGATATGTCCGGGTGAGTCCTGATGGGGCCTGGTCGCCTGTGGTGCCCCCGGGGGCGGGGGAGGGCGCGGACCCCGGGGAAATGCGCCATGGATTTCTGGCCCTTTCCGTGCGGGGCCGTTCCGGGCGCTATCTCCGCCGGCTGCGGTCCGAGGACACCCCCGCCGCCGGTCTTCCCCCGGCCCTGGCGAAAAACTGCTTCTCTTTCCGCAGCCTCTTTCCCCGGGGCGAGTTCCGCCTGAACGACCCCGTGTCCCCCGTGGAGCTGCGCTGGACGTGGTTCAGCCCCCTGGTCCCCTTCGACCACGACGCCTCGTGCATGCCCGCGGTTCTGCTGCGCCTGCACATCGGCAACGTCACGCGGGAGAAGCTCGACTGCGCGCTGGCGCTTAATGTCGAGACTCCGGTGCCCGACCCGGACCGTGCCCTGGCCGGCATCCAGCCGGTGACGGCGGACTATGCCGACGGGCTGCTCCCCACCGGCGAGGGGTTCCGGGATGCCGGCGACGAGGGCGCGGGCGCCCCGCCCCGCAACGCGCTCCTGTTCACCCCCGACGCGGACCCCGCCCGCGCCCACGACGGGCTGCACGCGTGCCTGGCGGCCCGTGCGCGAAAGGCCGCCGTCAGCACCGCCGTCTGGGATCCCGCCGCGGAGGGCGGTGCGGAGAAGGTCTGGGGCGCCTTTGCCGACACGGGCGTTTTCCCCCCCGGCGTGCGGGGCGGCGAGGGCCGCTGCGGCGCCCTGTCCTGCCGCTTCGACCTCAAGCCCGGCGAGGAGACGGTGGTCTGGTTTGTCCACACCTGGCACGCCAACACGGCGGGACCCGGCGGCGGCGCGCCCTGCTACGCGCGGCTCTGGCGCAACGCGCTGGAAACGGCGCGCCACGCCCTGCGCCACGCGGACTACTTCCACAAGGCGGTGACGGACTGGCATCTCCGCTTCTTCGAGGGGGCCCTGTCCCCCTGGCTCACCAAGGCCCTCGCCGAAAGCGTCCGATGGTTCGTTGTGCGGGGCGGCCTCTCCGCGGCCGAGACCTTCTCCTGGTCCGACGACCAGCGGCCCGAGGCCGAGCCCGGCCCGGAAACGGCCTTTCTGCGCTCGTATCCCCTCGCCCTGTTCCTGCCGCGCTTCGAGGCGGCGACCCTGGCCCAGCGGCTGCGCGCGGCCGCCCCGGACCGCCGGCCCGACATTCGGGCGGCCGCCTCCCCGCTGCTGTCCGCTTGGCGCGACTACCTGATGACGGGCAATCTGGCCCACCTCCAGGAACTGTGGCCC
Source organism: Candidatus Hydrogenedentota bacterium (assembly GCA_012730045.1). NCBI lineage: Bacteria > Pseudomonadati > Candidatus Hydrogenedentota > Candidatus Hydrogenedentota bacterium. The sequence goes on from JAAYBR010000111.1 coordinate 32,510, forward strand.
TCCCTGTCCAAGCTGCTCGACGGCGCGCTCGCCCGCGCCGGGGAGCAGTGCGCCGGGCTCAACGGCAAGGAGTGCGGCGTGTGGATGGCCGCCCTGCGCGCGGGCGCGCACATCGCCGAGGCCCTGCGCGACGCCGCGCGCCTGCGCGCCCTGCTGGACGCCTGCACCCGCGTGCGCACCCATTTTGAAACTTCCTACTGGGACGAGGCGCAGGGCGCCTACCGCGAGGAGGGCGCCGAGCCCCGCAACGCGGCCGACGTGCTCCGCGGCCCCTGGACCGCCATGATCCTGCGCATGGACGACATCGTGCAGCCCGACCGGGTGGCCCGTTCCGTCGCGGCGCTGCGCGCCCTGCCGGCGGGGGTCCGCCTCAGCCAGCGCGCCCTCGTCAGCCTCGCCTGCATGGAGCGCCTGTGCGCGGACGACGGTCCCAAGAAGGGGCACTGGGCGCGCCGGCTCATGGAGTCGGTGCAGTCTGCGGCCGTGCAGGACCCGCGCCTGTTCTGGCCCTTCTTTCTGGTGGACGGCGGGCTGCTTTACGCCGCCCCCTTCCAGCGGCTGCATCTCTTCCCCACGGCGTCGGAGACGCCCGGCGCCGAGACGAAAACCGAGGTCATGACCCCCCTGTGCTTCGGACGCCTGGCCTTCTCCGAGACCGGCGCGGGGCGGAAATACGCCGCCACGCTGAAGGTCGCCCTGGACAGCCCCCAGATGGTCCGGGAGATGGTCGTGCGCGTCCCCGCCGGACTGCCCGCCGTCACGGCGGAATGCCTCCTTTACGGCGACGCCCTGGCCTGCGCCGTCGCGGTGCGCGGAGAGGACGCCCGCCGCGAGGCGGTGATCACCCTGCGCCATCCGCTCCAGCTCGCGGGCGAGCTGTGCGTGCGTCTGCGCGGCGTTGAGCCGCCCGAGGCGCCGGAGGCCACGGGACGGCTTTGGCGGCGCAGGACATGAGGCTCTACGGGCTCACCGGCGGCATCGGTGCCGGCAAGTCGGAGGCCGCCCGCCTCCTCGCCGCGCGCGGCGTGCCCGTCCTTGACGCCGACCGCATCGGCCACGAGGTGCTGCTGCCGGGCGGCCCCGCTTTTGCCCCCGTGGTGGCGGCTTTCGGCCCCGGCATCCTCGGCCCCGGCGGCGCCGTGGACCGCGACCGGCTGGCCCGGGTGGTCTTCGCCGACCCGGACGCCCTGCGGCGGCTTAACGCCCTCACGCACCCGGAGATCTTCCGGGAGATCGCCCGGCGTGCCGCGGACTTCGCGGCGGACGGAGCGGAGGTCTGCGTGGTGGAGGCGGCCCTGCTCGGCGAGGACGGCCGCACGCCGCCCATGCTCTCCGGGCTGATCCTGGTCTCCGCCCCGGTGGATCTGCGCGTGCGGCGTCTCGCCGCGGCGCGCGGCATGGCGGAGGACGAGGCCCGCCGCCGGATCGCCGCCCAGTCCGACCCCGAATCGAAACGGGCCTTTGCGGTCCGCGTGCTTGACAACGGCGGCGACCTGGAACACCTCCAACACCAGACCGACCGGCTCGCGGAGGAGTTGCTCGCCGGGCCGCTTCCAGCAAAGTAATGGCTGGGAAGTCATGCCGAAGCATTGAGGTGGCACGGGCTTCCAGCCCGTGTCGGGGTTTGGGCATGGACCGAAGAACATGGGCAAGATGCCCATGTCCCCTCAGAAGAGAGGGCTTTTCTGCCGCAACCGCAGAGTCCTCTTGGAGACAAATGATGATGCTGTCCGCGCGACTGTTTCTGTGCGCAACGTTCCTGTTGTCTTTCACCGCCGAAGCGGTGATGATTCGTCGCCTTCGCTACAAACCTGACCCGCCCATCGCGGTGGACGGCGACCTGGGCGACTGGGGCGCCGTGTCCCGTGCGTGGACCCCGGCGGAGGGGGTGACCGCCCGCGCCGCGTGGCGCGAGGAGTTTCTGTTCATCGCCGTCGAGGCGAAGGGGGGGCCGCGCGCTGTGTCGCTGGCCGTGGGCCCGGAGGGTTCCGCCGCCCCACTGGCGCAAACGTTGACCCCGGAGAACGCCGGGGCCGCGCGCGCCGTGTGGAAGGACACGGCGGACGGCTGGGTCATGGAGGCCGCCGTGCCCTTCGCGGCGCTGGGCATGGGGAAGGTCTCCGCGGGCAGCGCGCTGGCCTTCGGGCTGGCGGTGGGGGAGACCCGCGTGGAACCCACCATCGCGGACCTCGTCGGGGCGGACGGCAAAGTCCCGGAGGAGCCGCCGGTGGCGGAGCTGTTCCCGGACCTGCGCCTGGCTCCGGGCGAAAAGCGGGAGTTCCCCTTCAACGCACCGCCCTGTCCGGAGGGGAAGATCGCCGTGCTCTCGCTGCTGGCGCGGCAGGAGTTCGACCAGGTGGCGGGCTACGCCGCCGTGCTCCGCCTCACGGTGAACGGGCAGAACGCGGGCGGCGACCGCCTCGTGAACAAGCCCCCCCGCATCAAGGCGCGCAGCGGCGACCTCTACTCCATGGCGGCCGGGGAGTCGCTGTCGGTCTACTACAGCCCCGACTTCACCAGCCCCGACACGCACCCGTACTACGGCCCCGTGGACCCCGTCAAGGTGTGCTTCATTGAAGTGGACGTCACGAACCTGCTCGCGCCGGGGGCGAACACCCTCGTCGTGGAGCAGTCGTCCCCGCAGAACCCCTGCGCGCTGGTTATGGCCGGCGCGAAACTCCGGTTCACCGCGCCGCCGCCCCCGCCCAGGCCCAAGGCGGGCCCGCCGCAGGGCCCCCTGGCGCGCATCGCGCCGAAGCCCGCCAAGACGGCGTTCCAGGCCGTGGAGCATAGCGACCACGCGCTGGAGGTGACGGTGAACGGCCAGACCTTCCAGGTCGAGAGCCGCTTCTCCACGCCCAAGCCGGAATGGGTGACGGGCGAGAACGCCTTCTTCCGCCGGGAGCGCGCGGTTGAGGTGACGGACGAGGCGGTGGTCGTGCGCGACACGTTCACCAACCTGACCGGCGAAAACCTCCCGCTCATGCGGCGCAACGAGATCGTCCTGGGCGGGCGGCTGGCGAAACTCTGGCTCGCCGGGCTGGAGCGCGCCGACCGGTCCGGGTCCAGCGCGAACCCCGCCAACCCCACCACCTATGCCGCCGTGGAGGCGGCGGGCGTCGGCCTGCTGCCCCTCGACGACGTCGCCCGCATCCACGTGGGCAACGCCGCCGCCGACGGGACGGTCGCCCTTTCGGACACCCAGCTCGTGCTGGCCCCCGGCGCGGTCTACACCGCCGAGTGGGCCGTCATCCCCACGGCGACCTCCGACTACTGGGCCTTCCTCAACGCCGCCCGGCGGCTCTGCGGCGCGAACTTCACGGTGGACGGCGGCTTCGCCTTCCTCCGCGCCGACCCGCTCACCGACGCCTGGACCGATGCGGAGATCGCCGACTTCCTCCGCTTCAAGGGCGTGAAGTACGCCAGCGCGTCCATCAACTACCCCCTGTACAAGGGGCGCTATCCCCACGGCACCGCGTTCCAGCAGATCACGCTGGACAACTACAAGAACTCCTTCGCCCGGTGGAAGGGGCTCGTGCCCGAGATCAAGACGCTCGTCTACTTCCACTGCTTCATTGACGTCATGGACGAGTCGCCGGAAACCTACGCCGACGCCCGGCTCATCCAGTCCGACGGCACCCACGCCGACTACGGCGCGCCCCACGACCGCATCTACCTCCCCACGCGCGAGAACGCCTACGGCGCCGCCGTCGCCAAAAACGTGGACCTCATCCTCGACGACATCCGCGCCGACGGCGTCTACTGGGACGAGCACGAGTACAGCCGCGTCCACTACCACTACGACGCGCCGTGGGACGGCTGGTCCGGCGACATCCACCCCGAGACCCTCGCCCTGACCCGGCTCAAGTCCTCCGTCACCCTGCTCTCCGAGCCGTGGCGGCTCGACCTCGCGCGCAAAATCCTCGCGCGCGGCCCCCTCATCGGCAACGGCCCCCCCTTCACCCGCGCCATGGCCGCCCTGAAATTCCCCTGCTTCGTCGAGACCGGCAGCATCACCAACTGCGCGCAGGCGCACCTTTACTCGCCCATCGCCCTCGGCGACCACCTCACCGAGCGCTCCGAGACCGACGCCTACCGCACCCTGCTCGCCGCCCTCGACTTCGGCTGCGTCTACCACTGGTACAACGACGTCACCGTCCGGCCCACGCACCCCCACATCACGGGCCGCATGTATCCCTTCACGCCCGTCGAGCTCCACGCGGGCTACGTCATCGGCGAAGAGCGCATCCTCACCAAGACCAGCGGCCTCTTCGGCTGGGGCGACCGCTCCCAGCACGAGGTCCACGTCTACGACGACACGGGCCGCGAAGTCCCCGAATTCACCGCCCCCCACACCGAAGAAGACGGCGCCACCTGGACCGAACTCCGCCTCCCCGAAGACTGGTCCGCCGCCATCGTGCGTCGAGAACCCTGACCCGCCGCAAAGAAAGGGAGACGGCCCCCCGCGCAAGAGATTGCCGCGTCGGCCGGGGCGGCCTCCTGCCAAGAAAGCAGGTCTACCCTTATGGACTCGCCCCAATCCCGCAGCCCCGGCTGTCATGTGGAGTGCGGTGGCAGAGCAGGGCGGCGACACCGCTTTCCCAGGTGACGAGCCATGCCACGCCCCTCCCGACGTCCCTTTCCCGGAAACCCAAAGCGGCGTCGTTGCCGCCGCACTCCAAAAGGAGACGCCGCGACCCCTCCCGTCTCGCCACGGCTTCGGCTCCCTCCATCGCCCAAACCACGCGCCCCCTCCGGCGAAACCGGCACTTTCTTAGCGGGCCGCGCCGCGCATGTGACGCGCCGCCCGCCCGTTCCGCTCAGTTTTCGGGGACGATGCGCAGCTCGGCCCAGACGGCCTGCTGGCCCGGCGTGCCGCCGTCCTGGGTGACGCCGAAGTCGTTGTAACCCGGTGTGAGCGCGTCCACGGGGCATTCCCATTGCACCGCCCGGGCCGTGCCGGGGTATTTTTCGGGGGAGGGATGGTCCGCCGCCGGGGCGCAGGGCCGGCCGTTGAGCGTGGCGTTTATCACGGCGCTGTCCAGGCCGTCGCGTGCGGCGAGGCCCAGCAGGAGGACGGCCTTTCCCTTTTCCGGCGCGGGACCGATGTTCAGACGGATCGCGCCGCCCGCGGCGGTTTCCAGCGGAAGCTGCGCGCCGTTGGGAAAGCCGGCGGGAACGGTGTCGCGGAAGGCGGCGACATGGCGCCTCGGCAGCCTCGTGACGGCGTCCCGGTCCATCCCCTTTTCCAGGAGGATGCGGTAGTCGCTCCCCGACACCGGGATCGTCTCCGAATCCATGAAGTTGAAGAGGTAAATCTGGTCCGCGCCCCGGTGGAAGCACGCGGCGGCGAAGCCCCGGACCGATTCGAGGTCGTTGGCCAGCGCGCCGCCGCCGGGCCACGCGCGGATGTTGAACTCCAGCCCGGGGGCCAGCACGACATTTTCCGCCGCGCCGCCCATCTGCGCGCGCCACGCCTCGACGGGGATGTCAAAGTCCGAGGTTGTCCAGAAGGGGCAGGGCACGAGCATGTCTATGAGCCCCTCTTTCGCCCAGCGCACGCCGTCCATGCCGAGGCCGCGCGCCGCGTCGGGGTCGGCCGGCACGCGCGCGCCGAGCCTTACGGGGTGGCCCCTCCTGGCGGAGGCTTCCGCGGTGAGCGCGCGCGCCTCGCGCAGGAACGCGCAGAGCAGTTCGGCGCCTTCGGCCTCCCTGCCCGGCGCGAAATGCCAGCCAAAACGCATCCAGTCCAGTTCCAGCCCGTCGGGGTCGTAGCGTTCCAGCAGTTCGCGGACAAAGGCCAGGGCGTGTTCCCGGACCTCCGGCCGTCCGTAGTCCAGCGCCCGGTCCGTCCAGCCGGCCCCGCCGGGCACGCGCCGGAACTCCGGGTGTCCCACCCAGAAACTGCTGTGCATGAAATTGTCGGGCTCGTCCACACAGTGCACGTCGTTCATGCGCATGGACAGCCAGGGCGTGATTCCCTTTTCGCGCGCCCGCGCGATCCACACGGCGTAGGGGTCCAGGCCGCGCTCGTGGAGCAGCCGGGCGTTGGCGGGCCACCGGCCCCCCGGTTCGTCCGCGCCGGGCATCGTCTGCGTGCCCTCGTCCCAGATGGCGTCGCGGGTGGCGCTGCGGAAACTTGCCCGCATCGCGTTTGGATTGAGAAACAGGTGGGTGACCCTCGTCCCCGCATACTGGTCCACGAACGCATTCAGCCCCTCCACAGTCATCTGTTCCGGGGGACGGGTGCCGAAGAAATGGCTGTTGTCCTCGTTGATGACCAGCCCCGGAGCGGGCGTTTCGGCCGCAACGGGGCGGGGCGCGGCGCAAAGAAGAACGGTCAGGGAAAGGAACACGGCAACGGCGGTTTGCGGACGCATGATGACGCCTCCTTGGGGTGTGCTCTGGGGCCATGGTAGCAGGAAAGCCCCGCGCGAAGCTGTCTGCAATGATTTCCTCCCCCGCCCCGCCGGGACTTGTTTGTTATGATTGCGGGGAAGTCCCGCATGTGACGCCGCGCCCCCCCGGGGAAACCGTTTCTCCGGCGGCGCGGTCCCGCGGGGAAGAAGGAGACATGCCATGTGGACAGCCCTGGCCGTGATGCTGGCGGTGCACGTCGCCGGAGAGACTCCCCTGAAGTCGCTGGAGGACATCCGGATCCGGGACCCGTTTGTGCTGCCGGTGCCGGAGACGGGGTGGTATTACCTGTATGGCACGGGGCGGCCCCTGGGCGAGACGGGCTTTGACGCGTACCGAAGCCGGGACCTGAAACAGTGGGAGGGGCCGTTTGCGGTGTTCCGCCCGCCCGCCGGGTTCTGGGGGGTGAAGGATTTCTGGGCGCCGGAGGTGCACCGGTACCGGGGGAAGTACTACATGTTTGCCACGTTCCTGCCGAAGGAGCCGGAGCAGCGGGGCACGGGCATCCTGGTGGCGGACACGCCGGAGGGGCCGTTTGTCCCGCATTCCGACGGCCCGGCCACGCCGCGGGAGGTGCGCGCGCTGGACGGCACGCTGTTCATTGACCCTGACGGCAAGCCGTGGATGGTGTTCTGCCACGAGTGGGAGCAGATCGTGGACGGGGCCATCTGCGCGATGCGCCTGTCGGAGGATTTGAAGCGGGGCGAGGGCGCGCCGGTGACGCTGTTCCACGCGTCGCAGGCGGCCTGGGTCGTGCAGATGGGCTTCGGTGCCGGCGAGGGAAAGATCACCGACGGGCCGTGGGTCTGGCGCGAGCCGGACGGGTCGCTGGTGACGCTATGGTCGTCCTTCGGTCCCGGGAAGCAGTACGTGACCTCCACCGCGCGCAGCGCCTCAGGGAGCATCACGGGGCCGTGGGTGCCCGCCGCCGAGCCCTTTTTTCTGGAGGACGGCGGCCACGGCATGTTCTTCGAGACCTTCGACGGGAAGCGCCTGCTGTCCCTCCACCAGCCCAACCGCAAACCGAACGAGCGGGCGAAGTTCTTCACCCTTGAGACCGGCGGCGGGACAGTCCGCGTGACGGGGCGCCACGAGGCCCCGTGATGCCGGCCCGCTGACGGCGTCCGCCGCCCGGGGTCAGGAAAGGGCGTCCTCTTCCAGCTCCCCCGTGCCGATCAGCTCCAGGATGCGCCCGAAATCGAAGTTGGTCGCCAGTTCCCGGAGCTGGCGGCCCAGTTCGGCGTCGAATTCCTCCACCTCTCCGACGGCGGCGGAGAGTTCCTTCATGTTCCCGGACTCCATCGCGCGCCGCACCCCCCAGATCATGTTCTCGGGAACATCCGCAAAGGCCTTCCCCTGCTGCGCTGACGGGGTGGCCGCAACCTCCTTCTTCTCCTCCTCCTCCTCGGAGTAGATGTATTCGACCTCGAGCAGCCGTCCGAGCAGGTCAAACAGCTTTTCCGGCTGGAAGGGCTTGGTGAGGAACCCCGAGGCCCCCGCGGCCATCACCCGGCCCCGCTGGTCCTCAAAGGCGCTCGCCGTGATCCCGATGACGGGCACTGCTTTCCCGCCGTCGTGTTCCCGGATGCGGCGGATGGCCTCATAGCCGTCCATCACCGGCATCCGCATGTCCATGAGCACGGCATCCGGCCGCTCCTGCTCGAACAGGGCGACGCCCTCCGCCCCCTCATGCGCCTCGAACACCTCGAAGCCCGTCGCGGTCAGGAGGCCGCGGAGAAACAGCAGGTTGTCCTCGTTGTCGTCCACGCTCAGGATGCGCTTCGGCGCGGTGCCGTCGGCGAGCCGGAGCACCCGCCCCTTCCGATCGGGCGCGGGGCATTCCTCCGCCGACACGGGCCGCAGGGGCAGTTCGAAGCGGAAACAGGTTCCCGACTCCTCCCCGTCCGACACCGCCAGCTCGCCTCCGAGAATCTGCACCAGCCGGTGGCTGATGGCCAGCCCCAGGCCAGTCCCGCCGTACAGGCGTCCCGCGTCCCCCTGTTCAAACTCATGGAACAGCCGGGTGCGGTCCTCCGACGAAAGGCCCGGCCCCGTGTCCTCCACCTCGAAGGCCAGGCGCACCCGCCCGTCCTTGTCCGGTTTTTTGGTTTTACCCGACGCGTTGCTGACCCGGATGGTCACCCCGCCGGTCTGGGTGAACTTGACGGCGTTGCCCACAAGGTTCATCAGAACCTGCCGCAGCCGGTTCTCGTCGCCCTCCACATGGTCCGGCACCCCGTTCCCGCTGTTGATGACCAGCCACAGCCCCTTGGCCGAGGCGCGGGAAAGGAAGGCGGCCCCCACGTCCCTGATCACGTGATTCAGGGAGAAGGGGGTCTCCTCGGGCATCACATAGCCCGAGTCTATCTTCGACAGGTCCAGGATGTCGTTCACCAGCGCCAGCAGGTGCTCGCCCGAGCGCTGCAGGGTCTGGAGAATGTCCGCCTGCCGCGCCGTGAGCTCCGCGTCCCGCTGCAGAATGTAGGTGAAGCCGATGATCGCGTTCAGGGGGGTGCGGATTTCGTGGCTCATGTTGGCCAGGAACAGGCTCTTGGTCCGGGCGCGCTCCTCCGCCGCCGCCTGGGCGACGCGCGACTCCTCCACCTGCCTTCGGTCGCTCACGTCCTCGACCAGCACCACCACCGACGACACCTTTCCCCGGCGGGCGAAGTTCGGGATGGCGTTGACACGGACCAGGCGCCTCCCCTGGGCGGTCTCGACCTCCGACTCCCAGGTCTGGGGGACGCCGTCCTCCAGCACCACGGGAATCCGGCATTCCTTGCACGGCTCCTCGCACGGGGGGATGCGCATCACCTGGTGGCACAGGGCCTTTGCGGCGTCCTTCGCCGCGGGGAACCATTCGCGCAGGGTGGCGTTGGTGGTCAGCACCTCCATGTGCGCCCCCAGCCGGGCCACGGCCATGGGCAGCGACTCTGTCAGGGTCCGGTATTCCCGCTCGCTGCGGCGCAGGGCCTCGGTCATGTCCAGCGCCAGGCTCTCCGCCTTCTCGCGCACCTTCTGTTCCTGCATGAACAGCAGCACCGTCAGCACGGCGACGAAGACGCCGCACACCAGGATCGCGAGGGGGGTCACGCGGTCCACCCGGCCCTCGAAACGGTCGGTGGTGGCGAAGGAGAAGGCCCAGGGGCGCCCGTACACATCCACGGTGCGCGATTCCGAAAACATCGCGTCGGGGCGCTGCACATCCCCCCGGCTCGCGTAGATCAGGTTCGACGGCGTCTCGACCCCGTTGTCATAGACCTCGTAGCCCGACATTCCCGCCTCGCCCATGTCCCCCCGCACCGCCAAGCCCTCAACACTCATGATCGCCAAGACATAGCCCATGGCCGCGGCAACCCGCTCCTCGGGCGTGTCCGTCGGGCGCCCTGAGGCGTAGACCGGGGTAACCATCACCGCCCCCTTGGTGCGGGGTGGCATTTCCAGCGTCATCAGCGCCGAGATGCGGGTTTCGCCGCTTTCGCGCGCGGCGTCCAGACACCGCCGCCGCTCCTCCTGAAACCGGACATCGCAGCCCAGCAGCCCCGCCTGCACCTCCGCCGGCTCCGCAAGCGTCACCGGCGCATACTCGTTCCGGTCCCCCTCGGGAAACAGGGCATACTCCGCCAGCCCCCCCTCGCGCATCCCCGCCACAAAGGCGTCCCGCCCCTCCAGTCCAACCACGGGGCAATAGGCTATCGCCTTGATCCAGGGATACGCCTCCCGCACGCGGCGGGAGGCCCAGTACTCCCCCCACTTCCCCCCGTCCACCTGCCCGTCCAGCGTGAACACCAGCCCCGCGAAGGCCTTGGACAGCAGGGCGCAGTGGTCCATCCGCGCGGTCACATCCCCCACCAGGGCACTGTTGTACTCCTGAAAACGGGCCTCCTCCATCACCCTTTGGTTCTGCGTCCAGGCACGCCATCCCCAGAAAAACGCCCCCGCCACCGCCAGAATGACCAGGTAGGGAACGGCCTCCCGGGCATACGTCCAGAGCAGGGAAAGCGGCATGACACGGAGACGTCTCATCGCACTCTTTCAGCGCGCGCTGCACGGTCTGGTCCGCCCCCGGACATTGCGTGCCGCGCAGCCCGCCAGGTCATATCACTGCGGTTTCTCCCGAACGCCGTCCAACAGCCGGCACAGGAGGAAAAGCCCCCGCAGCCACTCCGCACCCTCCCCCGCAGTCCTCCTTTACTTGACAACTCCGATCCCGAAAGCCAAGCGCCACGATCACATCCCTTTCTCATGCCCCCCAAGCGGGGGAGATGACCCGCTTTCGGACAGGCTTCATCGCGTACCGTCCCCATTTTTGCATATCAACGCCCGGTTGTCAATATAAAACCGGATGCCCGGGTGTCCCCAGCCCCGGCGGACACCTTCCCCGCTTGCGCTCCGGGAGCTCCCTGTGCGAGAGTGGCCGGGGGAAATGGCGGGGGGGGGAGTGCCTGTTTCACGAAAGAGGGTGGACCCATGCGCGCTGAACTGGTCATGATTGGAACGGAGCTCCTTCTGGGGCAGATTGTGGACACGAACGCGGCCTTCATGGCGAAGGCCCTCGCCGAGCATGGCATCAACGTGTACTACAAGACGACAGTGGGGGACAACCCGGAGCGGATCGCCTCGGCGCTGACCATTGCGCTGTCGCGGGCCGATGTGGTCCTGTGCAGCGGGGGGCTCGGGCCGACGGAAGACGACATCACCAGGGAGTGCGTGGCCGGCGTGCTGGGACGCCCGCTGGAGTACCACCCGGAGATATATGCGGCCATTGAGGCCCGGTTCGCCCACATGGGCCGGAAGATCACGGAAAACAACAAGCGCCAGGCCATGGTGCCGCGGGGGGGGGATCCGGTGGAAAACCCCCACGGCACGGCCCCCGGCCTGTATGTGGACGACCCGAGGGGCGTCATTGTCTGCATGCCGGGCGTGCCCAGCGAGCTTAAACTCATGCTGACGGAGCGGGTCATCCCCCGGCTGTGCTCCCGGTTCGGCATCACCGGCACCCTGCGCTACCGGGTGCTAAGGGTCTGCGGCATGGGCGAGTCGCGCGTGGACGCCCTGATGGGCGACCTCATCCTCTCGGGCACCAACCCCACCGTGGGGCTGCTGGCCGCCGTGGACGGGGTGACGATCCGCATCGCCGCCCGCGCGGAATCGCCGGAGGCGGCGGACGCCCTGATCGCCCCCGTGGCCGCAGAGGCCGCGGCGCGGCTGGGGGGGATCGCCTTTGAGGACCGGGGGCGCCCCGTCGAGGGCGAAGTGGGCGTCCTGCTCGCGGAGCGGGAATGGACCGTGGCCGTGGCCGACGCCGCCACGGGGGGGGCGGTTTCCCAGCGGCTCACGGCGGCCGGAGCCGCGTGTTTCGCCGGCGGGGTGGTCCTCCCGCAGGACCGGGCGGTGGCCTGGGCAGGCCGTCCAGCCCTGTCCGATCCCCCGCCCGCCGCGTCCGGAGATGACCCGCTGGCCCAAACGGCGGTTGAAATGGCCGGCAGGCTTCTGATAGATTACCGGACTGCCTGCGCCTTGTCCGTGGTGGCGGACCCGGTGGAGAAGAGAACCGCCGGGGCCATCCGCACCCCGCAGGGCTGGAGGCTGTTTGAGTTGGGCCATTACGGGGGCGGCGCGTCGGGGCAGACGCGTCAGGCCGTAATTGCCTGGGAAAACTTCCGGCGGTTCCTTGTGGGACTGGCCGCCGAGTGAATCTCTTGGGCTGAAACGACGCACCCTGTGAAAGGAGTGTCGGGCGGGAACCTTAGGCAACCCGCACTGTATAGACAGGTCAAACGCCGGACGGTTGTTTCTTGACAGCGCCGACAAAAGGCGCAGTTTCCGCTGTTCATATGAAACAGCACGGAACAACTCTTGGGGATTCCACGGGAGCCCCAGGGCCGGGGTGGCACCGGGCACGGGCCCGAAGCCCCCTGAACAGGCCGGCGCAACACAAGGATGACCGGAATTTATGTTTGAGATCATGGCCTTGGTGCTGCTTTCCCAGCAACCCTTTGTTCCGGTGACGGAAGGGGTGGCATCGTTTTACACGACAAAGGAGAGCACCTCCCTCACCGCCTCGGGCGAGCGTCTGCACGACGACATTTACTCGTGCGCCATGCTGGAGGGCACCTTTGGCGACTATTACCTCGTGGTGGCGGACAACGGGCGCTCCGTGGTCTGCAAACTGAATGACCGCGGACCCTATGTGCCGGGACGGGTCATTGACCTGTCCAAGGCGGCCATGCGCGAATTGCACACCTCCAAAGGCCTGATCCATGTGAAGGTGTTCTGGCTGGGTTCGGACCCGCCCGCGCGGCGCGGTCCCCCCGCAAAGGGGCGCTGAGACGCCGCAACCACGCACCGGGGGGCCGGGAGGGGCGCTTCGGATTGCCGTTTTTTCGCGCGGTTTGACACCCGCCCCGCCACTCTCCTACAATGTCTTTGGAGGGGGCCAAGCCCCCTTTTCACGGAGACAGGAATGAAATCGTCCCTTCTTGAAGTCATAGACATGGTCCTGGAGCGGCTGGAAGGCGCCGTGCAGACCGCCGAAAACGAGTCGTCCATTCGGGTCTGGCTGGCGGGGCAGGGGTACAGCCGGCGGGACATTGACGCAGCCATGCGGATCGTGTTTCCCCAGGGTGGGGAGGCTGCGGCCCCCCGCGGCATCTCCACCGCGGCCCCCATGCGCCAGCTCGCCCAGTACGAGTTCTCGCGCATCACCCCGGAGGCGCGCAGCGCCCTGGCCCGCCTGGACATGCATGGCCTGGTCGAACCCCGCGAGCGGGAGTTCCTGATCGAGCGCCTGATGCAGATGGAGGGCGACATAGACCTGGACACGCTGGATTTTGTGCTGAGCACGGTCTTCTGCACCACGCGGAACGCCGAGTCGCAGAGCACCCTGCTGAGCACCATGGAGGGCTACGGCCCCACCATGCACTGACGTCCCTGCGGCTTCCCCGCCGCCGCGCCGGCCCTCAGTTCTTCTTCTCCTCCCGCTTCTGTCGCAGCGTCCGCTGGTACCCGTCCATGTCATCCAGCCGCAGCAGGCTCACCCCCCCGATCCCGAAGGCGTGATAGGTGGGCGCCAGCGCGCGGAGGGCCTTGCCCAGGGGGCGCCCCTCGAAACGGAGGGTGTGCTGCCCCGCCTTCAGGTCGTGAATGTCCAGGTTGACCCACCGGTAGTCCGCGTTGGGAATGACCAGGTCGAGGGGATCGCCCACTTCCTTGCCGTCCAGCACCGGCTGGTACACCCCGCCCATGAGACTGAACATGAAAACGCCGTCCAGACGGTAGCGGCCGTCCTCGGCGACGTTGAACTGAAACTCGATGGAGGCCTCCTCCTGCCCGGGCGCGTAGAGCACCAGGGGGCCCTGCGGCAGGATGAGCAGGGGCGGGTCCGCGGTGAAGACCATCTCCGTCGCCTTGATGATCTTGTAGGGGGGGATGCGCTGGTCAACCGGGGGAAGGGGCTCGGCGAAGCCCACGGCGGGCTGCTGGTACCAGAACGCCACGGAACTGTACCAGTCGCCGCGGTCGAGAAAGCTGCCGAGCTCCATGGACGTGACCGGGGCCTGGTCGTCGAAGACGCTCCCCTTGTGCTCCATCTCGAAGCGCAGCGACTCGCTGAAAGTCACAGGGTCCTCGATGTGCCAGCGGTACGCCGTGACCCGGTCCCCGGCGAGCACCCCCTCGTAGAGGGACACCCCGTAGTAGGGCGCGCAGAACTCCCGGAAGCCCCAGGCATCGTTGAAGTAATCCTCCGTGCCCGTGCCGCGCAGGCGGGGCGTCTCCTCGCCGTCAATGTAGAAGAAGTCGTCGCCCTCGCCGAACCACCCCGTCTCCATCTGGTGCGCCGAAAGGACGGTGCCCACATACTGCCCCCGGCCCCTGGTGTCCAGCACCACATAGGGCTTGTCCGCCGCCACCGGGAATTCCTGGCGGTACCGCGCGTGGAAATACAGGGTCTCCTCCGGCAGGGCGTCCAGCTTGCGCCAGTCCACATAGTAATAGAAGGAGTCCACCTCCGTGGTAGGCGAGTCGTTGGTCACGGTGATCTTGATGGAGGTGCGGAAGGGCATCCGCCAGTAGCAGGAGCGCGACCGGCCCGTGCTGGACACCGACACGGGCAGGGAGGTGAAATCCTTGTTCGCGCCGTGGCCCACGCCGAAGAAGTCCCCGAGCGGCGCCTCCACACTGGGCTTGTCCATCCCGTCGTAGTACACCCGCAGCACCACCAACCGCCCGGGGAAAAAGTCCTCCGCGATGATGGTGTTCCAGATGTGCGTCACCTCGCCCGGCCCCTCCGCCTCCAGCAGCACCAGCGTCTCCCCGCAGGCGATGGACTTCGCGTCCCCGTTCTTGAGCGGATCCTCGTTGCTGCTGCTGGCGCGCTGGGACGCGCCCCCCACCGGGACGGTCAGCCGGTCCAGCCCCTCCGCGCGGGACATCCCCGCAAACCCGGCAACCAACACGGCAAGACAGACCAAACCCCCATTCCTACTGCGCGCAAACATGACCCGGTATCCTTTCTCCTGAAGCGGGCACCCCTAAGCACCCCGGCCGCTCAGCCCCCTGCAGACCCCCCGCAGAAGGCCACGTCACTCTTACTTTACACCAACGCGTCCAATTCTTCAACAAGTTCCTTGAACCGCGCCATGGCGGCGGCCACGGGCTGCGGGGTGGTGAGGTCCACCCCCGCCTCCTTCAGCTGGTCCAGGGGGTATTTGGACCCGCCCAGGGACAGGAAGCGCAGATAGCGGCGGCGTTCCCGCTCGCCGGCGCCGAGCAGGCCGCGCGCGAGCGCGATGGCCGACGACAGCCCCGTGGCGTACTTGTAGACGTAGAAGGCGCCGTAGAAATGGGGGATTCGGAGGCCTTCCAGCTCCATCCAGGGGTCTATCACCGTGTCCGGGCCGAAGTAGGCCTCCAGCAGGCCCCGGTACAGCTCGCGGAACCGCGCCAGCGTGAGAGGGTTGCCCGCCTCGGCCTCGGCGTGGATCAGGCGCTCGAACTCGGCGAACATGGTCTGGCGGAAGACGGTGAACCGGATCTCGTCAATCTCCTTGGCGACCAGGAGCAGCCGCTCGCGCTTCGTCCGCGCCTTCTCCATCAGGCGGGCGGCCAAGAGCTGCTCGTTCACCGTGGAGGCCACCTCGGCCACCAGGATGCTGTACGCGCTGTAATGGTAGGGCTGGGCCCTCCGGCTCAAGAGCGAGTGCATCGAGTGCCCCGCCTCGTGGGCCAGGGTGAACACGCTGTCCGGCACGTCGTCCCGGTAGTTCATCAGGATGTACGGCGGGCTGTCATAGCAGCCCCAGGAAAACGCGCCGCTGTGCTTGTTCCGGTTCTCGTACCGGTCCACCCAGCGGTCTGCGGTCAGGCCCGCCCGCAGCAGGCGCACATATTCGTCGCCGAGGGGCGTGACGGCGTCGCAGACGGTTCCAACGGCCTCGTCATAGGACTGGCCCTTGCCCGGTGCGGGGGCCAGGGGCACATAGTTGTCGTAAATGTGGTAATCCTTCAGGCGCAGGGCGCGGCGGCGCACCTCCAGGCACCGGTGCAGCGTGGGCAGCGCGGCCCGCACTGTGGAGACCAGCGTGTTGAACACGGACACGGGCACCTTGTCGTCGAAGAGCCGCGCCTCGATGGTGGACCCGAAGCGCCGCACGCGCGCCTGGTACACGTCCTGGGCCACGGACCCGGACATGGCGGCGGCCAGCGTGTTTCCATGGGCCTCGTACACCTGGTGGTATTTCTCGAAGGCTTCCCGGCGCGCGCTCCGTTTCGGGTGCTCGCGGAAGAGGCCCATGGACGCGTGGGTCAGCTCGGTTTCCTTGCCCGAGGCGTCCTTCACGGAGCCGAAGCGCAGGTCCGCGTCCGTGAGCTGGCCGAACACGCGGGACGCCGTCTCGGCCGTCTCGCCCTGCATGGCCAGCAGCAGCTCCTCCTTCGGCGAGAGCACATGCGGGCGGATGCGGAGAAGTTCCCGGATCACGAAGGCGTAGGGGGCCAGCTCCGGCCCCTGGAGCCAGGCGCGCACGGTGGCGGCGGGAATGGTGTTGAACTCCGGCACGATGAAGCTCAGGGCCTCCTGGGCGCGCGTGGCCAGAAAGCTGGCGCGCAGGCTCATGCCCTGCGCCTTGGGGCACGCCACATCCTCCATGTGCCGCAGATTCGAGTAGACCACGAGCTTGTCCAGGCGGCGGCGGAAGGCGTACTCGGCGTCAAGACACGTGCGCAGCATCTTCGCCGAGCGGCCCAGCTTCCCCTGGAACGCGGCAAACGGCGCCACCGCCCCCTCCAGCGCCTTCCGGTCGCGTTCCCAGGCCGCGTCGCTCCGGTACATCGGCCCCAGATTCCACGTGTCCCCCTTGGGGACATCCTTGCGCTCCGGCACCCGGCTGGCGTTCTTCATGCGTTCTTATCCTTGGTCGTGTCCCCCCCTCTAAGTCCCTTCGCAACAGCCCCGCCAGTATACCAGCCCGTCCGTGCGTTGTCACCTGGCAGAGCCATCGCCGATCACACCGGATGGGACGGGCGCGGGACGCAGCATTTTCGGGAACGGGATCGCTTCGATTCGCTCGCGATGACGTCGTTTCCCCCTGCCAAGAAAGTACTTCTCCGGAGTTTTCCACAACGAGCTGGCGACCCATTCTGCTGGCTTGTCTTGCGAGGTTTTTGAGCAGCCGCTCCTGGTACTGCCGTTCGTATTCCTCCTGTCCGCGGGCGACATGCTGCTCTCCGTGCTTGAGCATGCGGTAGATGATCTTGGCGAGCTTGTGCGCGGTGGCGACGATGGCCTTTACCGCGCAGCACCGTCCCTTTATGCGCCGGTAGAAGGCGCCGGGGGCGGTTTTGCCGCGGGCAAGGCTCTGGGCGGCCACGCGCAGCGCGCGGGCCGCGCGGGAGGCGACCCGCCGCGTGGATTTCTTGCGGACGCGCCCGCCGGTGATCTGGTTGTCCGGACACAGGCCCAGGTGGGAGGCGAAGGCCTCTCTCTCGGGAAGGGACTCATGTCCACCCCCTGCTCGGTGATGATGGTGAACGCGGTCAGTGCGTCCATGCCCTCAATGCGCGTGAGGTCCACGCCGGCCATGTGCAACGCCTCGTCCGCCAGGTCGAAGTGGCACTGGTTCTTCCGGCGGCCGCCCCGGGGTTTTCCCTGTGCCTGCTCCTGCGCGCCGCAGTCCCGCGGTCGCGAGGACGCAAAGGCTCCGGTGCCAACCCGTCCCGTCCGCCGGTCAGCAGGCGTCACTTCCCCGCGGGGGAGAACACGAACGAGTTCCAGTAGGCAAGGTCGGCGGCGCGGAAGTCGTAGGGCTGGGTGGGGTCGGTGTCGGGGGGCAGGATGCCGTAGCGTTTCATCTCGCGGGTGTAGGGGGCGGGCGGGACGAAGCCGGGCATGTCGAAGCGCTTGATCTCGTCGAGGCGGCGCTTTCCCGCCTCGCTGAGCGCCAGGATCGTCCGCCAGTCGGCGTCGTCTTTGCCGGCGATGACGGGCGTGCCGTCGGCATTCTTGCAGCACCCGTAGCCGCCCGCGTCGGGGGACAGCGGGGCGAGGAGCATCATGGACAGTTCGGGGCGGCTGAGGTTGTACATCAGGTGGCGGGTGCGCATCACGCGGGGGTCTTCCCAGTCGTCCAGGCGCCAGAAGGAGAGGCCGTTCTCGTCGGAGAGGCCGCGCGGGAGGCTTTTCAGTCCCTCATGGCAGGCGGCGCAGCGGCGGTCCACCACCTCCGCAACGGCGCGCGCCTCGGGCCATTCGGCGTCGTTCTCCACCACCTCGTTGGCGTAGTAGCCGCCGATGGACCCGCCGCCGAGGGCGGCGTAGGTGCCGGGATAGGACGCGCCGGTCTCGATCCAGTAGCGGACCAGCCGCACCTCCTCCGGGGACGGCTCCACGCCGTAGTGCCCGCCGCCCAGCTTGTCCATGAGCGGGCTGGCCGCGGCGCCGATGCTTCGGGGGGCGAGGTTGCTCTTGGCGAGGTCGCGGCCGTCGGCGACCTGCAAATGCGCGAAGAGCGCCGCGTAGCTGTGCGAGAACATGGGGCCCCGGTCGCCGCTGAGGATGACGCCGCCCGCGCGGGGGCCGCGGTCCGCGCGCGGGTGGGCGGTGTAGTCGTGGCAGGGCAGGCAGTGCCGGTCGAGGACGGGCTGGATGTCGCGCGGGAAGTCAATGACCTCCGGGATGCCGGGCACGGGCGTGACGGTGCTGGCGGGACGCGCCAGCGCGGCCAGCTTGGGCCGCCCGGTGTTGAGCGCGGCGGTGCTGCGGGGCTCGTGGCACCCGACGCAGCTCAGGGTCTCCCCCGGCATGACGCTGAGGAAGCTCTGCATCCGCTTCACGGAGTTCTCGTCCTTGTCGAGGGCGATGAGGAACAGCGAGCGGTTGGCGGGCACCTCGAAGTTCGCCGAGCCGTCCGGCTCCACGGGGACCGAGCCCAGCACGCGCTCCAGGGTGAAGGAGCCGCCGTAGGTGAGGGGGTCCATGCCGCCGGTGTAGTTGATGGGCTTGGGCAGCGACTCAACGACGAGCAGGCGGGTGATTTCGCCCGGGGCGACGCCGTCCATGTTGCGCCCGGCGCGGACGTCGGAGAGGATGAGCCGGCCCGTGGCGCGGGTCCAGTCGGTGCGCTTCGGAATGACGGGCTCGCGGTCCCGCGCGCGCAGGGGCCGGGGCTCGTGCAGTTCCAGCCTCCTCCGGTCGCGTTTCAGCTCGAACAGCGTCTCCTCGCGGCCGTCGCGGTTGAGCAGCACCAGCCGCCGTCCTCTCGCCGCCAGAAACCGGTCATGGTCCAGCGGGTAGGGATCGCGGTATTCCGTCCTTTTCGTGAGGTTGCGGATGGATGACAGGTCGTCCGCGCCGCCCTTCACATCCACCAGCGCGACGTGTCCGGCATGCTCGCGCGCGCCGTGGCCGGGCGAGTTGATGAAGAGTATCTCCTCCGCCGACCCCGGCACGGGCTTCGCGTCAATGTAGAGGCCGGAGGGGTGCATGTTGCCGAAATGGGTCATCTGCCCCGTGCCGTCGGGGTTCATGGTCCAGAGGTGGTGGTAGTCCACCTGGCTCCGGTCCACATACTCCCAGCGGGTGTAGAGGATGCGCCCGTCCGGCAGGGGCCACGGCGTGTTGTCGTGCTCGATGTTCGCCGAGAGGGGCGCGATGTTCCCGCCGTCCGCGTCGCAGCGGTGGACCACCGCCACCTGCGTCAGCCAGCAGTTCACCCAGCGTTTGCACCGGGTGGAGACGAACACGATGCCGCCGTCGGACAGCCACGCGGGCTCGAAGTCGTCGTATTCGCCGTCCGTGAGCTGCGCCAGGCCGGACCCGTCCGCCTGGATGGTGAACAGGTGGAAGGTTTCCGAGTCCCCGCGCCGCCAGGAGAACAGGATGGTCTTCCCGTCATAGTGGACGGCGGGGTCGCGGACCGTTCCCTCGTCATCCTCCACCAGCGTCCGCACCCGGCCCGTGTCCGTGTCCACCACATACAGGCCGCCGCCCTTTTCATAGGTCTTCTCTTCCGAGTCCCGCGCGAAGTAGCTGATGTTCGCGTACCAGTGCCCGTCCTTGTAGAGGGGCCGCGTGGCGAAGACGACCTCCTCCGCCGATGCGCCGGAAAAGGAAAAGAAAAGCGCGGCCACCGCCGCAAGGATGCCGGTCCGCGCGAAAGCCCGCCTGCCGTCAAAAGATGTACTTCCCATGCGGGCATTTTACCGGATTTCGGGCACCCGTTGGAAACGCGCGGCGCGGACACGGATCGGCGGGTAAGGCAGGCTTGGAGCGGAGCCGATGCGGGAACGAGATTGCTTCACTTCGTTCGCAATGACGGGATGGGGGGCGGTCTGGTGGTGCATCGGCGGGGAACGCGTCATGGCGAGCGAAGCGAAGCCATCTCGTTCCCGCCGTGGCCCTGCCTACAAGAGATTGCTTCCCTCGCTGGCGCTCGTTCGCAATGACGCGTTGCGGAGTGGAGCGCGATCAAGTCGAGGAGGTCACCACGAGACCTTCGCCCGGGCAGTCATTGCGAGCGAAGCGCGGCAATCTCGTTCCCGCCAACGTTCTTTACCGGCGCTACCTCACCTCGAACTCGATGACGCCGAGCGGCCCGTAGTCCGCGCGGTACCGCCCCGGCGCGGCGGGCGTTATCTTGCCCAGGGCGCCGTTGGTGATGACCTGGCCGGGCTGAATGGTATACCCCTGCTGCAGGACATGGTTCACGGTCTTCAGCAGCGTGTTCCACTGTCCGCCGGCGGCCAGGTCGCCCCGCGCCGTGTTGACCGTCCCGCCGTCGCGGGTGCAGGTGATCGTGACGGTGTCGGGGTCCACGGCGGCGGGATCCCGCTCCTCGCCGAGGATCATCTCCTTGGCGTTGATGTTCCAGGCGACAATGTCGTTTGTGGTGGAGGGATGCGCCTCCTCCACCGCGCCGCCGGGAACCTCAAGCACCGCCACAACGGCCTTGACACACCGCCGCAGCGCGTCCACATCCGCGGGCGGTTCCGTTATGGGCCGGTGAAAGACGTACCCGATCTCGTTCTCCACATGGCGGCGCGGGTCACCGGCCAGATCAATGACGATCCGGTCCTTCGCATGCAGCAGGCCCGAAGCGGGCATCACGGCGACCAGCGGGTGGCCGGACGCCGCGCTCGCCACGCCCGCCGCCTTGAACCCGCCAATGCCGCCGGGCGTCATCCTGCGCGCCACAAAGTGCTTCTGCACCAGATACGCCTCCGCCAGGGAAGCCTCCGGTTGCGCCGCGCTCAACTGGGGCATCGGCTTGCCATCGCGCCACGCGTCGTGAATGCGGTCGGCAAAGGGGGCCACCCAGTCAGACGCCGTGGCGTCCGCCGCCGTGGCCGCCGGCGAAAAGATGGATGCCAGAGCCAGAACGCACAGGGCGGCGGCGATGCGGTGCCGTGTTTCAATCCTCATGAGGTTTGCTCTCCGGGGGGGGTGAATGCCCTGCCGTTATCAAGGGCATGATGGGCGCCCGCCATCCGGGTCCCCCCTTGAGGGGGGTGTCCGCGTCTTCGCGGACGGGGGATGTTCTTAGGGCCCGCCAGCATCCCGGACTCCGGAACATCCCCCGGTTCGCTCCCGCGAACCGCCCCCCTCGAAGGGGGGCCCGGATCGTACGGGCTGTTGCCGTGGTCTCCGCGCGCGCCGGGGCCGATGGCTGTTGCTGTTATGAGCATGGGGGAATGATAGCGGAGGACATCGGTGGTGTCAAAGAGGAGTCTGGGGGAGGAAGAGAACGGACGCGCGCTTGGGCGCGCGGTGCCAGGCTAGAGCCTGGCGATCCCAGGGGGGGAGGAGTCCGGAGTCTGGAGTCTGGAGGAAGAAAATGAGGACGCGCGCTTGGGCGCGCGGTGCCAGGCTAGAGCCTGGCGATCCCAGGGGGGAGTAGCCTGTAGCCTGAAGCCTGTAGCCTGAAGCCTTTCCGCCCTGCGGGTTACTCGGCGGCGGCGGCGATCTTTCCCGACTTTTTGCGGAGCTCGTGGGACAGGATGGTTTTCCGCACGCGGATGGCGGCGGGGGTGACCTCGACCAGCTCGTCGTTGGCGACCCACTCGATGGCGGCGTCGAGGGTGAGGATCCTGGGCACATCGAGGCTGACGGTCTGGTCCTTGTTGGAGGCCCGGTGGTTGGTGAGGGCCTTGCGCTTGGTGGGGTTGCAGATGAGGTCGCCGGGGCGGGAGTTTTCGCCGATGATCATGCCCTCGTACACGGGGGACAGGGGGGTGACGAAGAGGGTGCCGCGCTGCTGGAGGTTTTCCAGGCTGTACCCGGTGGCGTCGCCGATGTCGAGGCTGATCATGGAGCCCCGGTTGCGTCCGGAAATCTCGCCGGTCCAAGGGGCGTAGCAGGCGAAGCGGGAGGCCATGATGCCGAGGCCGCGGGTGTCCGTGAGGAACTCGCTGCGGTAGCCGATGAGCCCGCGGGTGGGGATGCGGAACTCGAGACGGGTCATGCCGGTCTCGCCGGTGTGCATGGCCGCCAGCTCGCCCTTGCGCTGGGAAACCTTCTCGATGACGACGCCCTGGTGCTCCGTGGGCACGTCTATGATCAGCTCCTCCAGCGGCTCGTGCAGGCGGCCCTGGGCGTCCGTGTGGGTGATGATCTCGGGGGCGGACACGCAGAACTCCATGCCCTCGCGGCGCATCTCCTCGATGAGGATGGCCAGGTGCAGCTCGCCGCGGCCGGACACCTTGACGGCGTCCATGCGGCCCACCTCCTCGACGCGCAGGGCCACGTTGACGCGCAGCTCGCGGGTGAGGCGCAGCTTGATCTGGCGCAGGGTGACGGCGCGGCCCTCGCGCCCGGCGAAGGGGCCGTTGTTGATGAGGAACATCATGGAGACCGTGGGCTCCTCGATGTCGAGGGGCGGCAGGGCGGGGTTCTCCAGCTCCGGCGCGGCGAGGGTGTCGCCGATGTTCAGCTCCTTGGGTCCGGAGATGGTGACGATGTCGCCGGCCGACACGTCATGCTTGGAGACCGACTCCAGCCCGCGCGTCACCCACACATGCACCGCGCGCTCGGCGGTGGTCTCGGCGACCTCCCATTCCATCTCACCGGGTATGTCGGTGGCGGCCCAGCCGGGGTCCAGCCGGCGGGTGACCCAGCGCGTCAGCTCCATGCCGCGCGTGAGGCGGCCCTGGAGAATGCGCCCGGTGGCCGTGCGGCCGAGGTGGTCGCGCCAGCCCAGGGTGCTCACCTGCATGAGGAAGGGGGCGTCCGGGTCGCCCTTGGGCGCGGGCACATATTTCACGATCGTCTCGAACAGGGCATCCATGCCGCACTCGGGGCCGCCGTCGGGGGTGCGCGAGAGCCAGCCGTCCAGCCCGGACCCGTAGAGGGTGGCGAAGTCGCACTGCTCGTCCGTGGCGCCGAGGGCGAAGAACAGGTCGAAGGTCTTGTTCAGCGCGCTGTGGGGGTCGGCGAGGGGGCGGTCCACCTTGTTGATGATGACAATGGGCCGCAGGCCGGACCGCAGGGCGCGCATAAGCACATAGCGGGTCTGGGGCATGGGCCCCTCGTTGGCGTCCACCAGCAGCAGCACGGAGTCCACCATGGACAGCACGCGCTCGACCTCGCCCGAGAAATCGGCGTGGCCCGGTGTGTCAATGATGTTGATCAGGTGCCCCTGCCACTCGACGGTGCAGTGCTTCGCGCGGATCGTGATGCCGCGCTCGCGCTCGATCTCGTTGTTGTCCATGACGCGCTCGACCACGCGGGCGTTGTCGCGGAACACGTGGGCGGCGCGGAAAATGCTGTCAATGAGCGTGGTCTTGCCGTGGTCAATGTGCGCGATGATCGCCACATTCCTGATCTTGTCTATGGGGGTCATGGGGTCTCTTTCGGGGTGCGGGGGCGCCCGGATGTCCGGGGGGCGGGGACGGTGCAGGACCACACACCGCGCCCCCGGCGGGCATGGGGGGAAATTCCCGCGTATTATGGGGCTTTGGCGTGCAAGAAGGCAAACTTTGCGCCGTCCCGCATCGGCCGCCGGGAAGGCGTCATTGTGTACCCCTGGATCGCCGCAGGCGCGTCCCACAAGAACCCGGGGACAAAACCCCGAAAAACGCCCCCCCCCGGCGCAAACAAGAAGGCATCGGACCGATCCGTCGGATCCGTCGGATCGGCCGGATCTGACCGCCGCCACGGGAAAAACCGCCCGGTGGCCGCAAAACACGTCCTCAGACCAGGAAAGCCGGACACGTCGGAGCGGTCGGACAAGTCCGACAAGTCCGACAAGTCAGACCGGTCGGACAAGCCCGGTCAGCCCACCCCCTCCTCCGCCAGCGCCCCCCGGCAACAAAAAGAACCCGGCGGCGGGTGGAACCCGCCGCCGGGAAAGAATCGGTCTGTCAGAGCGCCTTAGTCAGCGACCTGGCCGAGGATGTCCTCGGTGCCGGCGTTAGGCGCGCTACCGTCGGTCGTGAAACGGATCACGCCGCTGGCGTCCACGAAAAAGCCGCGCTGACCGGTGACGCCGATGCTGTCCGGGGTGGCCGCAACCGTAAAGTCTTGGAAGGTGCCGTCGGTTGCGGCAACTCCCAACATTGCCATCCTGTACCCAGCCTTCACGCCGGCCCAGTCACCGTCCAAGAAGCTCGGCCCCGTAGTAGGGGTGGTTAGGTCGGTGAACAGATTCGCGTACTGGCCGTTCGCGGACGAGTAGGCCGTCTGGGCGCCGACGATGGTCTTCAGATTGCCGATGGTGGCCGACTCATTCGACTGCAGGCGGGACCGCAGCAGGTTCGGGATCGCGATGGCCGCGATAATCGCGATAATCGCCACAACGATCATCAACTCAATCAACGTGAAACCTTTGTTCTTCATTCTGTCATCCTCCAGTTTGGTGACCCAACTTTTTCACGACGGCACTTACCGCCGTTTCTTACCAACTTACGCCAAAGAGTCATGCAAGGCCCGTGCCAACGCAACAAGCGGACGGACGGACCGGTTTTTGGCCCGGAAGCGGTCAAAAAAAAGACCATAAGGGAATTTCATACCTTCAAAAAGGACCAATCCGCGTCATCAGTGACATTTTTTGTCACTTGAAGAGGGCGCGGCAAGCGGTGCCCCTACGATCGTGGGCCCGGGGTCCGCGCATGATCGTGGGCCTGGGGTCCGCGTATGTAGGGGCGCTGCTTGCCGCGCCCCCACGATCGTGGGCCCGGAGTCCGCGCATGTAGGGGCGCTGCTTGCCGGGCCCCCACGATCGTGGGCCCGGAGTCCGCGCATGTAGGGGCGCTGCTTGCCGGGCCCCCACGATCGTGGGCCCGGGGTCCGCGCTGTAGGGGCGCTGCTTGCCGCGCCCTCTTCTCCCCGTTCACACCTCCCAGGGCATTTCCGGCGGTTTGCCTGGGGAATATTCCCTCAACATGTCCGGCGCGGCGTATTCGGGATTCTGCCGGTCGCACTCCCAGCGCGCGGGATTCTCGAGAACGTATCGGCGCACCACGTCAAGCTCTTTTTCATTTCGAATGACATGCTCATAGTAGTTGCGCTGCCAGAAGCTGCCCGTTCGCTCGAGCATGCGGTTCAGCCGGACAGCCGACTCGGACTTGAAGGCGCGCACCACCTGCGCAAGCGTTGGTGCTTTTTTCGTGTCGCAGCCCGAGGAGGCGTCAGAGTCCCCCTCGGCGCGGGTGAGCAGAAACACCGCGTGCACATGATTTGGCATGACCACTGACACGTCCAGCACCATTCCCGGAGAACGCCGGGACAGCCCGTCCAGTGCGTCCCTCACGAGCCCGCCTGCGGCGTTCAGGCGCATGCAGCCGTCCATAATCCGCCCCAGATCGGGCGCGCCGGACGTTGTGCAAACAGTAAGGAAATAGGCCCCGGGGGTGCTGTAGTCGTACTCCCCCAGTCGTATGGACCGCCGATGGTGAATCTTTGGGTCATAGGGCATTGCGGGACACCTGGCATGTTGACACCCGGTGATTATACAGGGGCGGAGGGCGTCACGCGAGAAGGAAGAGGGCGCAGCAAGCGGCGCCCCTACGGCCGGGACTGGTCGGCTCTCCCGCACGCGCGAAGAGGGCGCGGCAAGCGGCGCCCCTACGATCGTGGGCCCGGGGTCCGCGCATGTAGGGGCGCCGCTTGCCGCGCCCTCTTAACGCAAGCACCACTCCCCGCAAGGGCGGATTGGGCGGTGTCATCGTGGGACTCATGGCATGCGCCCGTAGGGGCGCCGCTTGCCGCGCCCTCTTCGTTCGGGTCTGCCATCCTCCCCGCGGACTACCGAAGCACCGACACCATCCGCTCCCGCCAGGCCTGCATTTCGGCGGATGCGCCGGGCCCCTCTTCGTTGAGCAGCTCGCGCGCCTCTTCCGCGCGGCCCAGCCTCAGAAGGAGCTGGACGCGCATGGCGCGGATTTCGGGGGCGTTGGCGGCGGCGAGTTGGTCGTATTCGCGGGTAAGGTCTTCAAGCCGTTTGGTGAACGGGGGATTGGGCGACAGGACGTGGCGCGGGGGCGCGCCGGGGGCGCATTGGACGGCGCGCGCCCAGGCCGCTACGGCGGCGGCCTGCCGCCCGTCGGCCCACTCGGCCTCGCCGAGGGCGAACCAGATTTCGGGCCATGGCGCGGCGGCACCCTCGGCCAGGGCGCGGAGCCGGGACGCGGCCTCCGCCGTCTTCCCCTCCGCGAGGAACATGCGGGCGACGCCGAAGCGGGCGGCCGCCTCGGGCGTGACGGCCATCCCGCCGCCGCCGACCATGCGCTCCAGAAGAAAGTCCAGGTCTGCGGCCAGCGCCGCCTCGGCGTAATAGGACGACCGCGACAGCCCGTCCCCCGCCTCCGCGACCTGCTGTGCGGCGGCATAGGCGTCGTGCGCGCCGGTCCAGTCGCCGCGGGCCTCCGCCGCCAGCCCGGCCTCCATGCGCTCGGCGAAGGTCTCCGTGGTGCGCGTGAGCCGCTGGAAGGTGAGCTGGTTCACGCACACGAGCCCGCCCAGCGCGAGGAGCAACACCGCCACAACGGGGGTGAACCGAAGCGCGCGCGCCCTCTTGGTCCCCCCTCGAGGGGGGTGGCCGCGTCTTCGCGGACGGGGGATGTTCTTGGTGTCCGCCAGCGCCCCGGAATCCGGAACATCCCCCGGTTCGCTCCCGCGAATCCCCCCCCTGAAGGGGGGACCAAGAGCCGCGAGCCGCTCAGGACCGACTTTCAGGGCGGGCGCGGCGAGGAGCGCGGCGAGCAGGGGGAACAGCGACAGGGCCTGGAAGGGCTGGATGGCGAGCATCCAGAAGAGCACGCCGGACGATGCAAGGGCAACTCCCCCCAGCCGAACGCGGGCGCGGTCGCCGGACCGGAGCAAACCGCCGCGGATGCCGGACACAAGGGCACCCCAGAACCACAGATACCCCGCCAGCCCCAGCACCCCGGTCTCGAAAAGAAGCAGCAGCGGCATGCTGTGGATGGCCGTGCCCATCCAGACATGGCGGTCGGCGGCCGCGCCGATGACGGCGGGCGCGGCGCCCAGTCCGCAGCCTGTCAGCCAATACTCCGGCAGCAGCCCGAACGCGAGCCGGAACACGTACATGCGCGACGAGAACGAGGGGTCGTCTGGGGAGAACATGCGCATTGCGCGCGCGGCCAGCGTCTGCGGATAGTCCGTCAGGAAGAGCAGCCCGAGTCCCACGAGGGCCGCCGCTGCCGCCGCCAGCAGCGTCCGCCGCGCGGCGGGGCCGGAGCGTCCGCGGATCGCGGCGAGCAACGCCGCCCCGGCCAGTGCGGCCACGGCGACCAGGCCGCTCCGGGAGAAGGAGATAAGCACGCCCGCGAGGGAGACAAGCACCAGAAGAGCCGCCGCCAGGCCGCCGCGCCGTCCGCAAAACAGCAGGGCCGCCGCGGGCAACGCGGCGAGCAGGGGCAGGATGCCCTGGTTGAAGTCCGGGGTGGTGACGGCCATGCGCACAAAGGCGCCGCCGCGCAGATCCCCGGCGATGCGCTGCCCGAAATAGGTCTGCGTGCCCGCGAGGGCCGGGGCCAGAAGGCCCGCCGCGCACGCGACGCCCGCCGCCCCCACCAGCGCCGCCGACACCGCGAGCACCCGCCACCCGAACGCCGCGTCGTCCGGCGCGCGGAGACAGGGCAGCGCGGTCAGGAACAGCGCGAGGTACAGGGCGTACTGGACCAACAGCGCGCGGGACGCCGCCGGGTCGGCGGAGTGGAAGTACGACTGCCCGCAGGCGAGGGCGATCAGGAGGACCGGCCCCGCGAAACGGCGCGCCGCCGCGCCCAGCAGGGAAAGCGTGTCGTCGCCGTGCAGCAGCGCCAGGGGGGCCGACGCCGCGATCAACACGAGCCCCGCCGCCGACGCGACGGTCCCGCCGAAAGGCAGGCGCTGGAAAATCTCCCACGGCCACGCCGCGAGAAACAGGACCACCGCCCCCGCGCACACGGCGCGGAGGGGGGGCTCAGCCCGCAGGAGGAGCGTCCGCATGCTGTTCCCCCGCCGCGGCAATCTCGTCGCGCAGGGCGCGCGCCGGCTCCAGATAGTCCCCCCGGCCCTTCGCGACACACTCGTCGAGCATCCGCAAGGCCTCCGCCGCGCCGCCCCGCCGCTGGAGGAGCCGCGCCGCCGCATAGGCGTTGCCGCCCGACGCGGACAGGGCATGGCCCCGGCGGTAGGCCTCCAGCGCCTCATCGGCGCGGCCCGCCGCCTCATGGGCCTGCCCCGCGACCAGGCAGGCCTCCGCGCCGTCGCCCGCGTTGTCCTGTTCCCGCGCGGCCCGCTCCCAGGCCGTGGCGGCCTTCGCCAGCTCCTCCGGCCGGAAATCCCCCTCCAGCGCCCGGCACAGCAGCCGGTAGGCGGGCAGGTAGTCGGAGTTCTCCGCGACACACACCAGCAGCGGCTCCGCCGCCTCGCCCGGGCGGTTTTCCCGCAGCAGCAGCTCGCCGAGCTGGCGCTGCGCCCATTTGCGCTGGTCCGCGCTCTCAAACTGCATGCCCAGCGCGCGCTGGTAGCCCTCAATGGCCGCCTCCGTCAGCCCGCCGTCGGACAGCGACTTCGCCCGCGCCGCCTCCACATCCCCCAGCCGCGCGCTCATGCCCTCGGCAAAGCGCTGCCCGTGGGCGCCCAGAACATACACCGCCCCGCAGAACACCACCGCCGCCGCCAGCGACAGCCCGGCAAACCACGGGTAGGCCCGCTGGTAGACATCCGGCTCCGGCGCGGACACGGGGGCGTCCGTCCCATTCTGTTCCTCAACAGCCATCGCGCACTCCAAGGGCGGCAAAGAAGCGCCGCACACCGCAAATCCTACACGATTCCCGCCCCCGGAACAACGCCGGAAGAGGGTCTCACACGGAGACACGGAGCCGCGGAGAGGAAGACGGAAGAACAGAGGGGAACGGAAAAGAGAAGCCCTGCCGGCCTTTGGCTCCGGTTTCCCCAACCGTCGTTTGCGGTCTCCTTTGCGGCTCCGTGCCTCCGTGTGAGAACCCTCCGGAGACAGGAAGAATGAAGGAAGAAGGCATGGGGCGGGGTTGTCAGTCGCTATCGTTCAGATTTCCGGTGACGATGCGGGTGATGCCGTCTTTCATGAGGGATTCCCCGAAGTTGAGCAGGTAGCCGAGCTTCAGTCCGGTGAGCCGGAGATAGGTCAGCACCTGTTTGCTGTGCGCGGGCAACGCCCGTTCCACGGATTTGAGTTCGACAAGGACTTTGTCCTCGACGATCAGGTCCGCGCGGAATCCCTCCTCAAACTGAATCCCGCGGACGACAATGGGGATGGGGACCTGCCGCCGCACACGCAACCCCGCTGTTCCAGGTCATGGGCCAGCACCACCTCATACACCGTCTCCAGCAGGCCCGGCCCCGTGTCCCGGTGCAGGTGGACCGCGCAATCCACCACAACCGTCCCGATCTCATTCTCCGTCATGGATTCTTCCTCCTTCTCGCCCCATGCCGGGAGCTTTTTTTTCTCGAATCCCGGTGCGGACGCAAATTCCACAGGAAGATGTTCTCACACGGAGGCACGGAGACGCGGAGAGGAAGACGGAAGAAAGGAATTCCCAAGTCGTCCTCCTTCCCATATTGTCCTGCATTCTGTTTCCGCGCCCCATCATTTTCTTTTTGCCCTTTCCTCCCCTGATTCCGCCTTTCTCTCTTCTTGCTTTCTCCCTCTCTTCCGGCTTTCTGCCTTCCTCTCCGCGCCTCCGTGCCTCCGTGTGAGAACCCTCCGGGGCCCGGAAAACGTTGCAACCCGGCCCGCCGCTTAAGTACCGTGTTTGGGGTGGTTTTCGGACGTCACCACACGCGCCGGACGGCGCGGGGAGTTCATCGGTCATGGCCCCCTTGCGGATTGGATTCATCGGCCTCGGCGGCATCTGCCGCCAGCGGCATGTGCCGGGGCTGCTGCGGCAGCCGGACATCGCGTTCACCGCTGTCGCCAACCGGAGCCGGGCCTCGGCCGAGGCGGCGGCCCGCGAATTCGGCATCCCCCTTGTGCTGGACTCGTGGGAGGAGGTCGTGGCGCGGGACGATGTGGACGCCGTGCTCATCGGCACGTGGCCCTACCTGCACCGGGACATCTCCGTCGCCGCGCTGGCGGCGGGGAAGCATGTCTTCTGCCAGGCGCGCATGGCCATGAACCTCGCCGAGGCCTTGGATATGCGGGACGCCGCGCGCCGCGTGGGCCGGGTCGCCATGCTGTGCCCGGTGCCCTTCGGCCTCAGCGTGGACCGCGCCGTGGCGCGGCTGCTGGCGGAGGACGCCCTGGGCGCGGTGCGCTCGGTGCGGGTGATGAGCCTGAACGGCGCGTGGACGGACCCCGAGGCCCCCATGAGCTGGCGGAAGGACCACCGCCTGTCGGGGCTCAACATGCAGACCCTCGGCATGCACGCCGAGGTGCTCCACCGCTGGTTCGGCCCCACGCGCTCGGTGTCGGCCCAGGCCGCCATCCACACGCCGGAGCGCCGCGACCTCACCGGCGAGTTTGTGGAGGTCCGCATCCCCGACCAGGTCTCGGTGAACGCCGTCCTGGGCGACGGCATCCTCGCGCAGTACCTCATCAGCGGCGTGGCGCCGTTCCCCCGGGAAAGCCTGGAGGTGATCGGCGAGAAGGCCGCCCTCTTCTATGACATAGACCGCGACCTCCTCAGCCTGACCGGCCCCGACGGCAAGACCGCCCCGGTCGAAATAAGGCCGGACGAGGCCTACAACGTCCGCCAGTGGCGCGTGGAGGAGGACTTCGTCCGCGCCGTGCGCGAGGGCGCGGAATACCACCCCGATTTCGACGACGGCGTCCGTTACATGCAGGTCGTGCAGGCCGTGGCGGACAGCGCGGAGTCGGGCGAGACCGTCGAACTGGAGGAGGCGGACTGACCCATGGACGACCGTCCCCCCATCCCCGAAAGCGCCGCCCCGGAGGATCCCCTGCGCCTCGCGGAACTGCGGAACGCCTTCCCGGAGGAACACGCCGGACCCTCCTCCGCCGATGAGGAGGCGAACTGGCGGCTCCTGGTGGAGGTGATGGCGGGGCGGGTGCTGGCCATGCTGCGGGACCGGCCCCAGAAGCTCTTCAGCGCCCTGTACATGCTCGATGTGCCGGAGCGGGCCTGCCGCGAGGCGCTGGCCGCCGGCACCCTGGAGGAGCAGGCGCGCACCCTGGCCGAGCTGATCCTGCTGCGGGAGGCGGAGAAGGAGGCCTCGCGCCGGCGCTACGCCCGGCAGGCGGACTGGGATGGAAACACGCCCCGGGAACTCCCCGGCGGATCTCCGGAATAGATGCGGGAGGGGACGCGGAGCACCTCCGCGCCCCGACAGGAGAACGGCATGACGGACACGCCTGCAGGGTCGCGCGTCATCAGGGAGCCTTTTCCCCCGGTGGCGGCAGCCCTGCGCGAAAACCCGGCGGACGGCGCCCTGCTGGCGCTGTTCGCGGGGGGGGAATGCCTGGTGGGACCGGACCCCGTGCGCGCCCAGGTGCCCCCGTTCTTCCTGGCCCTGACCCCGGTGACCAACGCCCAGTACCGGAAATTCATCGCCGCCACGGGCCACCGCCCCCCGGATCAGGGGGACTGGAGTTCGCCCATCTGGATCAGGGGCGAGTTCCCCCCGGAAATGGCGGACTGCCCCGTGGCCTGCGTGGGCTATCAGGACGCGGAGGCCTACTGCCAGTGGGCCGGCCTGCGGCTGCCCACCTCGCTGGAGTGGGAGGCGGCGGCGCGCGGCGTGGACGGCAGAACCTTTCCCTGGGGAAACGGGTGGGACCCCGAGAAGTGCTGGAACGCCGACAACGCCGACGGCTCCCCGCCCAGGGGCGTCTGGACCCGGCCGGAGGGGTGCAGCCCCTGGGGCATGTACAACATGGCGGGAAACATCTGGGAATGGACGGCCGACTGGCATGACATGGACCTGGAGGAGCGCTGGCGCGCGGGGGACTTCTCCCGCCCGGACCGGGGCGCCACCCGCATCGTCCGCGGGGGCTCTCGGCTCTGCCGGAAACCCGGCGACTTCGCCTGCGCCTCCCTGAGCCGGCGCGTGCCCGAGGACCGTTTTGACACCCTGGGGTTCCGCTGCGCCGCGGACCTCTGACCCGCGCCGCGGCGCATCCGGCGCGCCGCATGATTTATGATAGGGGAAAAGCGGCGCCCCGCCCCGGGGCGGAGCGCGAGGAGCAGCACATGCGTCACGACAAGATGGTCTCGGAGGTTCTCGGGCAGGAGGTGGCCCTGTCGCCCAGCGACCTGATGTCCGCCGAAATCCGCGGCACCCTCTTCGGGGGGTACGACAAGGCCGAGGTGGAGATGCTGCTGGAGCGGGCGGCCAACGCCCTGGAGCAGGCCCTGTCGGAGAACCGGCGGCTGCGCCAGCAGACGGAGGACCAGCGGGAGCAGCTCGTCCAGTACAAGGAGATGGAGGCCACCCTGCGGTCCGCCCTCATCAGCTCGCAGAAATACAGCGAGACGCTGGTGAACTCGGCCAAGGCCCAAGCGGACGCCCTCATCGAGGAGGCCCGCCTCATCAAGGCGCGCGCCCAGTCCCAGACCGCCGAGCTCCCCGGCATGCTGCGCGAGGAGATTTTGCAGCTCAAGAACCTGCGCGACCGCACCCGCCAGGACCTGGAGGCGATCCTCAAGACCCACGAGGCCATGCTCAAGCGTGTCACCCCGGCGGAGGCGAAGCTGGAGGCGGCGATACAGGAGGAGAACCGCAGCCATTTCATGGACCTGGGTGGGGACCATGAGACGGCGCCGCCGAAACCGCCCGCCGCCCCCCCCTTCCAGGCCGCCCCCGGCGAGGGCGCCGGGTCGAGCATTGACTTTGGCGGGGAGGACGAGCAGTCATGACGGCCCTCATCCTGTCCTGCGCCTTCCTGCTTGCAGCCCCCGAAAACGATGTGGATGCCTTCTTCCGGGAATTCGCCGCGAAACGCGACGGTATCGCCGCGCTTCAGGCCGCATTCACCCAGAAGACCATCCTGCCCGATGAAACGCTGGAGGCGAAGGGCACCATCCTTTTCGTCAAGCCCCGCCGCATCCTCTTCCGCACCGAGGATCCGGAGCGCGTGACCCTGGTGGACGACCTGCAGGGCTACGAGTATGACCCGGAAATCCGGCAGCTCCAGGTCTTCGACATCGAGGCCAACCCCCGCGCCGACATTTTTTTCCTGGGCTTCACCAACGACATCAACCGGCTCCGCGAGGCCTACGACCTCACCCTCTTCGACGTCGAGGGGGAGCCGAAGGGAAAGCACGGCATCCGCATCCGCCCGAAGGCCGACTCGGGGGACGAGGCCTATTTCGTCGAGGTGAACCTGTACCTCCGCGACAAGGATTTTCTGCCCCACCGCATCCATATCCAGAACGACGAGGAGGCGCAGGTGGTGATCGAGGTCGCCGAACCCGACACGGCGGTGCGGCCCGAACCGAAGCAGACCCAGATTTTCGTCGAGGAAAAAACGAAGATCGTCGAGAATGACCGGGTGCGCGAGGTGGTGGGCCCCGGAGGCCAGTGGATGCCGGACGCGATTCTCCTGCCGCCCGAAATCCAGACGGCCGCCCCGGCCCCCGCGCCGCCCACGGCGGAAGAAGCGAAGGCTCCGGAGGCCGCCGGGACGCCCGATGCGCCCGAGGAGGCCGCTCCCGCCCCGGCGGAGAAGCCGGAAGCCGCAAAGGCGGTGGAAGCCCCCGCGCCCCCCGCCGACACGGCGGACGAGGCCGCCCCGGCGAAACGCAACCCGAAGCAGATCGGTGGGAAGAAGGCCTCCCCGGACGCCGGAAAGGACCGCTGATGCGGGTGGTGCTGGCCAGCGCGTCCCCCCGCAGGAAAGCCCTGCTCGCCGCCCTCGGCATCCCCGTCGAGGTGCGCGTCAGCCACGCCCCCGAGGTGGACCACGGACACGACCCGGAGGCCGTTGTGACGGCGAACGCCCGCGCCAAGCGCGACGCCGTGCTGCCCGGCGTGGAAGGCGGCGCGGTGGTGGTGGCGGCGGACACGCTGGTCTTCCTGGACGGGGAGGTGCTCTCGAAACCCGCCGATCCCAGCGAGGCGCGGAACATGCTCCGGCGGCTGTCCGGGCGCACGCATGAGGTGGTCACCGGCCTGGCCGTGGCGAACACCGCCGCGGGCCGCGCCGCCGAGGGCAGCGAAACCACCCATGTGACATTCCGCGACCTGTCGGACGGCGAGATCGCCCGGTTTGTGGAGGTGGTGAATCCCGTGGACCGCGCGGGTGCCTACACCGTGGACGGGCCGGGCAGCCTGCTGGTGGCCCGCTACGGGGGCTGCTTCCAAAACGTGCTGGGCCTGCCCATCGTCCGGCTGGACCTGCTTCTGCGCGAGACCGGCGTCCAACTCTTCGACCTCATCCGCCCGGAACTCGCCCGTTTTCTTTAGGCGCAAGTCCGGACAGGGCCGGCGGAACGCCGGTGCTACGCAGTGCCCCCCAGACCCAATACCCTAAACCCTATCCCCTAAAGGGTTTCCCCCGTCTCCGCCGTGCGGTACTGCCCCTGCATGACCGGCTTGGGGTTCTTCCCGCAATAGACCTCGAAGAGGCGGTTGTCGCCGTCCGTGGCCGCTTTCAGGGACACCGAGCTTCCCATGAGGACCGGCCCCTTGAAGGCCACGTCCAGCCGCTGCGGCTTGTCCGCGGGCAGCGCGGGCAGCGTGGAGGCGCATTTCGCCAGGGACCACATGCCGTGGATGATGTCGCGCGGGAAGCCGAAGAGTTTCCCGAAGGTCCAGTGCAGGTGGATGGGGTTGTAGTCCCCCGTGATCTTCGCATAGCGGCGGCCCGTGCTGGCGGCCACCTTCCAGCCGGCCTCGAAGTTGGCCGATTCCAGGGCGCTGAAGCGGAGTTTGGGGCCGCCCTCCTGCGGCTCACCGAAGCGGCCGCGCACGATGTAGCCGCTGGCGCACTCCCACACCACCGACCCGCCTGCCTCGATCCGGGTGTTCACGTCAAACTCCAGCCCCGCCTTCACCGCGCGGCCCTCGCCGACCCAGCAATGGATGTCCAGCGCCTCGTCGGGCCGGATTTGCCGGTGCTGAAGGATGCTGTTCCGCGCATGGATGCCGCCCATCGGCGCCAGCGGAAAACCGGGGTCCGACAGCATCGCGAAATGCAGCGGCGCGGCCATGATATAGGGATAGGTCACCGGCACGCCGGCATCGGCGGAAAACCCGCACACGGCACAATAGGTCGCCAGCCGTGAAGCCTCCACGGGCGACCCTTTCCAGTCCGCCACGGTCTCCGGAAGCGCCTCGCCCGCGCGCAGTTTGTTCCCCCGCTTCGTGAACACACGCCAGTAAACGGCCCCCATGTTGGGACGTTCCTGAAAGACAAGCTTGACGGACATGGCACTATTCCTTCTTCTGATGCGTGGGCGCGGATTTATTGAAAATCCAAGAAACCGGGATTTGAATAGGATACCCTGCGGAGCCCCCCCGGGGCAACTCGGGTGCCTGACGCCTGATCGCCGGATAAGTTGTCGCATCCGTCAGCGACATTCCGAGAACGTGATCGCTTCCTTCGCTTCGCTCGTTCGCAATGACGGTGATTTCTGCGGTCATCGCGAGCCCCAGACCACCGTGGACGGGGAGACCGCCAATGAACACTGACGGCTGCGGGAGCGCCGGAAACGTAGACGCGCCTTCCAGGCGCGTTCTTTGGGTTAACGCATGACCCAAGAACGCGCCTGGAAGGCGCGTCTACATTGCGGGCGTTCTCGCCGACTTACTTCATTAGCAGGAGGCCGCCCTGCGGCCGACGCGGCGGCCTCTTGTCGGAATGGCTGCGGTCTGGCGCATCTCCCGGGGGAAGAGCCTCCTGTTTCGCATCCGGCGCTCGCACCCCGTGGCACCCCTTGACAACAAAAGAGCGCTCTGTTAGGGTGGTCCTGACAGGCAGGAAGATGGCCCCGGTTTTGGGGAACACCGAGGAACGGAACATGGCCGCTTGGACGGGGAAATCACGAGGGTTGTCGGCGGTCTTTCTCTGTGCGGCGGTACCCCTGCTGGTGTTGGCGCAGGCCCGTGCCGAGGAGAGCCCCCCGGCCCCTCCGGAAGCGCTCCCCGCCACGACGGAGGCGACCATGGACGCCCTCCGTGCCCAGGTCGTCCACCGGCCTCCCGGGACGGACTACTCCCCCCTGAAGGAACAGGCGCTGGTAGACCACTTGGCCTCGTTTGGCATGGACGCGGTTCCCGCGATTCTTGCACGGATCAAAGAAGAATATACCGGACAGATACTGCACCTGTACTGGTCCGCCCTCGGCCGGATTCCCGGCGAGGAGCTGGACCACATTCTGGTGGACATCTTTCTGAACGATGGGGGGCGGCGGGAGAAAGCGCTCAACACACTCGCATCCAGACGGGCACGGTTTGGCCCGCTTTCCTTTCCTCTGTCCGATGCGGCGATAAACCTGCTGGTGGACCGAATCAACACCCCCGAAAGGGTGTACTGTAGGTCGGCGGTCGTTTTGCTGGGCATGAGTGGCAGGAACGACCCCGGAAAACGTTTTCCCCCAATCCTCACCCGGTTCAAGGCGGACGTGCGATACGATGGGGAATACCCGAAAAACACTATGACCTATCTTTCCCCGCGAACCAGTGCCCTTGCTTGGTATCTTTCGGCGTTTCGAAGCATGGGCGAGACGGCCTGGCCGCCACTGCGCGAGGCCATTCAGGAGTCCCGCGTCCGCGGGGACGCGGAGGTGGAAAAATGGCTGTGCATGGCGGCGGGCTATGCCTGCGACCCGGAAGCGGCGGATGCGCTGAAACAGGTGGTGCTGCACGACCCCGACCGCTATGTGCGCCTGCTCGCTATCCGCGCCTACGCCAGGTCCGCCGGACAGCGGGCCGTGCCGGTGCTGGAGTCCCTTCTTGACGATCCCACGGTCGGGGAATACGACGACCATCCCTTTATGGAACCGTATTTGATCGTTGCCCAGACAGCCCGCGAAGAACTGTACAAGCTGGCCCACCCGGAAAAGTACGACAATGGTTGCCGAGGCGCGTCCGGAGGGGGCAAAGAATGACTCGCCCCTCTGGGCGGTGACTGAAGGGACAGGACCGGCGGTGAAGGTCAGTGCCTGCGGCGGGGGC
Source organism: Candidatus Hydrogenedentota bacterium (assembly GCA_012730045.1). Lineage (NCBI taxonomy): Bacteria > Pseudomonadati > Candidatus Hydrogenedentota > Candidatus Hydrogenedentota bacterium. The sequence goes on from JAAYBR010000111.1 coordinate 69,984, forward strand.
CGCGGCCGGAGGCGCCGGGGCGCTTGCGGCGGGAGGGGTTGCGGCGGGGCTGTTCCTGTTCGGGGGGCTCGGGGTCGGGATGGAGGGCGGCCTGCCGCTCTTTGCTGCGGCGGACGAGGCGGTCCTGGGCCTCTTCGGCCACGTTAATGCTGCCGCAGCGGGGGCAGGCGGAGTGTTCGCCGGAGCCGGTGTCGAGGTAGAGGTAACGGCAGTAGGCGCAGCGCCAGAGGTCCTGCTTTTCGAGGACGCGGTAGGCGCGCTGGGTGCCTATCTCGGTCCACACCCACACGGCCACCGCCCCGAGAAGCAAGAGGATGCTGTAGAGGACGACGGCGGTGGTGAGGGAGATGGTGATCATGGCCGCCCCCCCGCCGGGGAGATGAACAGCACGCCCATCTGGTCGAGGCCCGCCTGCGCTTCGGGCAGGGGGGCGAAACGGTACTGCATGACGGCCTCGCGGACGGCCCCGCCCAGGGCCTCCCCGGCCAGGTCAGCGTTCCAGACGTTGAGCACGCGGCCCTCGGGGCTCACGGTGACGACCAGCTCCACGGGCCACCGGGCGTCGCGGGTGAGGCGCACATCCCACAGCCCCTTGACGGGGGGCGCGAAGAGGAGTTCGCGGTCGGCGGGGACGCCGTCCCAGACAACATAGCCCTCGTAGCCCTCGGCGGGGCGGTGGCGGGCGGCGATGGTTCTGGCGGCGGCGGGCGGGGCCTCCCCCGGAAAGGCCAGCCTGCGGAGGGACTGGCCGAAGTCCTGCAGCTCGCGGCTGAAGACGCCCCAGGTGTCCGTGGGCCGGCGGTCCGCGAAAACGCGCTCCAGCAGGTCGCCCGCGTCGCCGGCCTCGCTGCGGACCCGCAGGCGCTCCATCTCCCCGGTGCTCAGGGCGGGCAGCTCGATTTCCGGGGGGCCGTCGAGGGGGGAATCGGACCCGCGCAGGCGCAGTCCGGGCACCGGGGCGCCCTCGTAGAGTTCGCGGACGGGGTCGGCGGGCGGGCGCGGCACGGGGGCCTCGGAGACGATTTCGAGCCGGTAATAGGTCGGCGTTGGGCTGGGAAAATACACAACGACCCGGAAGACGGTCACGAAGGAGAGGTGGACCAGCAGCGACACGGCGCAGGCGGCGGCAAAGCGGCGGCGCATCCGCCGCGCGGGGTCCGGACGGGATGCGTCCGGCGCGGGGGAACTTCCGGCGCGGGGCGTCGCTGCGGCCATGTCATTCCCCTGGCGGGTCGGTGTGCTGCGCCGCGATGCCGTAGTGCGTGATGCCGAGGTTGTTCGCCATGCCGAGCACGTACACCAGCCGCTCCGTGGGGACGCTCTTGTCGGGGCGCACGAGGACCAGCGCGTCGGGGTTGCGGTTCTTCAGCTCCAGCAGGACGCGCCGGAGGTCCACCCAGGAGGTGATCTCGGCGTCGTCCGCGAAGACGGGGCCGCCGCCGTCGGGCCCGCCGGCCCCCACGCCGAGCGTGATGCTGAGGTTCTTCTTCTCCATCTGGGCGGCGCTCTCGCTCTTGGACAGCTCAATGGGGACGGAGGTCTGGACCACGAAGCTGGAGGAGAGGAGGAAGAAGATGATGAGCTGGAAGGTGACGTCAATCATGGGCGTCATGTCGAGGGTGGCGCTGACCTTCCTCTCGCGTTTCCGCTTGATGATCATGGCGTCAGATCTCCCGGTCGCCGCGGTTCCGGGTGAGCAGGTCAATGAGTTCGGAGGAGCTGGCCTCCATCTCGACGATCATGCCCTCGACCCGCGACTGGAAGTAGTTGTAGAAGATGACGACGGGGATGGCGACGGCAAGGCCGGCGGCGGTGGTGATGAGGGCGTTTCCGATGCCCTCCGCGAGGTCGGAGGGGTTCACCTGGCCGCGCTTGTTCTGGATCTGGTTGAACGCCAGAATCATGCCCTGGACCGTGCCCAGCAGGCCGAGCATGGGGGCGATGGTGGCGCAGGTGGCCAGGCCGGAGAGGTAGCGCTCCAGCCGGGGAATCTCGAAGCGGCCCGCGTCCTCGAGGGCCTCCCGGATGTCCTCCTTCGGCCGGTCGTGCTTGAGGATGCCCGCCTTCAGGATGCGGGCCACGGGGGCGTCGGTCTCGTCGCAGATCTCCGCGGCCTCCTGGGTCCGGTTCTGGCGGAGCACCTGGCGCATCGTGTCCATGAACTCGCGCGTGTCAATGTCGGCGCGCCGCAGGGCGACGAACTTCTCCAGGATGATCGCCAGGGCGATGAGGGAGCACAAAAGGATGGGCCACATCAGGATGCCGCCCTGCTCCATGATGGTGATCGGATCCATGCTCATGGGGTCACTCTCCGTTTCCGGCCGCCACGTCGTGGCTGACCAGGGTTCCAAGTCCCTTGTCGGTGAATATCTCGAGCAGCATGCTGTGGGGCGTGCGCCCGTCAATGATGTGGGTGCGCCGCACGCCCGCGTCCAGCGCCCGCAGGCACGCGTCCACCTTGGGCGCCATGCCCCCGGAGATCACGCCCTGCTTCTTCAGCGTCTCCACGTCGCGCGAGTGCAGGCGGTGGATCAGGGAGTCCGGGTCGTCCTTGTCGCGCAGCAGGCCCGGCGTGTCCGTGAGGAAGACCAGCTTCTCCGCCTCGAGGGCCGCGGCGATGTCGCCCGCCGCCGTGTCGGCGTTCACGTTCCAGGTGCCGCCCTCGCGGTCCGTGGCCACGGGCGCGATGACGGGGATCATGCCGGCGGCGCACACGGCGCGGATGACCTTGGTGTCCACGGAGGTGATCTGGCCGACGAGGCCGATGTCCTCGCCGTCCTCCGTGTCCACCTTGCGGGCGGAGAGCATCTTGCCGTCCTTGCCGCTCAGGCCGACCGCCTCGCCTCCCGCCTGGTTCATCAGGTTGACGATGTCCTTGTTGACCTGGCCCGAGAGCATCATCTCCACCACCTCCATCGTGGCCTCGTCGGTCACGCGGAGGCCGCCCGCGGTGAAGCGGGAGGCGATGTTGAGGCGCTTGAGCATGCCGTTGATGGCGGGGCCGCCGCCGTGCACCACGATGGGGTTCATGCCGACATAGCGCATGAGCACGACGTCCTGCGCCGTGCTGGCGCGCAGCGCCGGGTCGAGCATGGCCGCGCCGCCGTACTTGATGACGACGGTCTTCCCCTCGAACTCGCGGATGTAGGGCAGGGCCTCGATCAGCACCTGCGCCTTTTCAATGACTGTCTGCATGGGCGCCCCCCGTTCTAGCTGCGGTAGTCCGCGTTGATGCTCACGTAGTCATGGCTGAGGTCCGAAGTCCACCAGGCCGCGCGGCCCGCCCCCTCGGACAGGAGGACCCGCACGCGCACCTCGCGCCGCTTCATGCGCTCCGCGGCGTCGGCCTCGGCGTAGTCCGTGGGGCGGCCGTCCTGGAAGATGGTCAGCCCCTCCAGCACGATGCTCATGCCCGACGGGTCGAACTCCGCCCCCGAATACCCCGCCGCGCAGGCGATGCGGCCCCAGTTGGGGTCCTCGCCGAAGAAGGCGGTCTTGCAGAGCTGCGACTGGGCGATGCTCCGGGCGACGAGGCGGGCGTCATCGTCCGTCGCCGCGCCCTCTACGGTGATCTCAATGAATTTCGTGGCGCCCTCGCCGTCGCGCACCAGCGCCTTGGCCGTCTCGGCGCAGAGCGCCTCCAGCGCCTCCGCGAAGGCGTCAAAGTCCGCCGTGCCCGGTGCCAGGGGCGCGCCCCCGGCCTGCCCGTTCGCCAGGCAGAGCACCGTGTCGTTGGTCGAGGTGTCGTTGTCCACGCAGATGCGGTTGAAGGTGCGCTCCGTGCAGTGGCGCAGCAGGGCCTGAAGGTCCCTCGGCGCCAGCGCGGCGTCCGTCGTGACAAAGCAGAGCATGGTGGCCATGTTCGGCGCGATCATGCCCGAACCCTTGGCGATGGACCCAATCCGCACCGCGCCGCCGGAAAGCGGCACCTCCACGGAAAACTCCTTGGGCACCGTGTCCGTGGTCATAATGGCGCGGGCGGCGTCCGCCCCGCCCTCCGGCGAAAGGGCCGCCGCGCAGGCGCGCACCCCCTTCCCGATCCGGTCCATGGGCAGGGGCACCCCGATGACGCCCGTGCTGCACACCAGCACCTCCGTCACCGGCACGTCCGCCGCCGACGCCACGAGCGCCGCGATGGACTTGACGTCGTCCAGCCCCGGGTCGCCCGTGCAGGCGTTCGCGTTGCCGCTGTTCACAAACACGGCCCGGCCCGCGCCGCCGACGCACACGCCCTGGTCCCACAGCACCGGCGCGGCCTTCACCCGGTTCGTGGTGAAGCAGCCCGCGACCGCCGCGGGGGCGTCGCTGACGATGAGCGCGCAGTCCAGCCGCGTGCCCTGGGGGTTCTTGATGCCTGCGGCGGCCGCGCCCGCGCGGAACCCGCGCGGCGCGCACACGCCCCCGGGAAGGCTGTTCATGGGGTCATTCCTCCGAAACGGAGCCCTTCGGACTCGTCGAGGCCGAACATGACGTTGAGGCACTGGAGGGCCATGCCCGCCGTGCCGCCGACAAGGTTGTCTATGGCGCTGACGATCAAAAGGTTCCCCGTGCGCCGGTCGTAATGCCATCCGAAATCGCAGTAGTTCGACGCGCGGACGTTTTTCACCTCCGGCAGGATCCCGGCGCCCAGCACGCGCACGAAGGGCTCGTCCGCGTAGGCCGCATAGTACGGCGCGGGGTCAAACTCCCGATCCGGGCGCACCGTGATGGTCGAGAGGATGCCGCGCGTCAGCGGCGCGACATGGGGCGTGAACTGCACCGTCACCCGGTTCAGCAGCTCCTGCTCGATCTCGGGCACATGCTGGTGCACGCCGGGCTTGTAGGCCTTCAGGTTCTCGTTCATTTCCGGGTAGTGGAACGCCTCGTTCAGCGTCCGGCCCGCGCCGGAAATGCCGGAAACGCTGTCCGCCACAATGGGCGTGGCGCCCAGCGGCGCGTCCAGCAGGGGGCGCAGGGGCATGATCACACTGATGGGGTAGCACCCCGGCACGGCGACCAGCTGCGCGTCCCGCAGGGCCTCACGGTAGAAGGGCACCAGCCCGTAGACCGACTCCGGCAGCAGCCCCGCCGCCGTGTGCTCCTTCTTGTAATACTGGAGCCACAGGGCAGTGTCTTTCAGGCGGAAATCCGCGCCGATGTCCAGCACCCGGGCGCCCGCCGCCCGCAGCGCCGCCACGGGCGCCATGGACTGGCCGCCCGGCACGCCGACGAAGACGGCATCGCAGCGCGCCGCCAGGCTGGCGGCGTCAAAGGTCTCGAAATGCAGGCCGCACAGCTTGCGGAACGCGGGCAGCACCTCGCCGACCGCCTCGCCGGAGGCGCTGGTCGAGGCCACCGCCACGACCTCCACCCCGGGATGGGCCAGCAGCAGGCGCAGGAGTTCGCGTCCGCCATAGCCGGTCGCCCCGACAATACCCACTCGTATCACGAAAGAATCCCCATGGGCCCAGGAAAAGGACCGGCCCGGTTGCGGAAGCCACACCACACAAAAACACAAGATATGGCTGATTATAGGAGTGCGGGCACAACTTCTGCAACAACCGGGCGAAAGAGCGCGCCCGAAAAGGCACGGCTGTCCGACTCGTCAGACCGGTCAGACCCGTCGGAAAAACAGTCTCGAACCCCCGGCTACCCCGGTCCCGCCCGGATTGGCTATAATCCCGGTTACCAAAGGGACGCCTGTGACCGTCATTTCCCGATACAACCTCCGCCTGATCGCCGTGCCCGCGCTGATGTCCGCGCTGGTGATCGTGTTTTTCCTGACCGGGGGCGCCGTGCGCACCCAGATGCGGGCGGTGATGGAGCTTATCCCGGCGGACCAGATCCGCATGTGGGACATCACGCGCATCTCCGCGTTCACCACGCCCATGCTCTCCGGCTATGTGATCCCCATCACGTTCCTGCTGGGGATCATGATGGCCTTCTCGCGCCTCGCACGGAACAGCGAGCTGACGGCGATGAAGGCGGCGGGCATCCCCCTGAAGCGGCTGGTGATGCCCGTGGTCCTGCTGGGGGTGCTCCTGAGCGGGGCGTCCTTCTTCATCCAGAACACCGCCCAGCCCTTCGCCCACCGCCATCTGGTGTCCCTTATCTCGCGGGAACTCCCCCTGCGGGTGACGATTGACCTGCTGCCCGCGGGGGTCATGCACACCTTCGGCGACTGGCGGGTCTACATCGGCTCCCGCGACGGCAACGGCGTCCTGCACGACATCATGGTGCTCCAGCCGGACGGCGAGGGGGGCGCGAACGCCTTCTACGCCGCGACGGCCCGGCTGGTGCGCGAAAACGGCCAGCCGATGCTGGAGATGCGGCAGGGCTACCTCGTGCCCGCGGACCCGACGCGCCATTTCACCTTTGACATACTGCGCAAGCCGGTGCCCCCGCTGGTGGCGGACAAGTCCTGGAGCTCCAAGGACGGCATGACGCTGGGCGAACTGCTGGCACTGGAAGACGAGCTGGAACAGCTCTTCGCGGAGACCCAGGCCCTGCCCGTGGCGGGCGACCTGCGCTCGGTCCGCATCCACATCAAGAACCGCATCGCGTTCCCCCTCATGTGCCTGGCCGTGGCGCTGATCGCCGCGCCCGTGGGCGCGCGCACGCGCAGGGCGGGGCGTTCCTACGCCTTCGGCGCGGGGCTGGTGATCCTGTGCGGCTATTTTGTCCTGCGCAAGGTGGCGGAGCCGCCCTTCCTCGCCTCCCTGTCCCTGACCGTGCTGATGGGGCAGCTGCCCAACCTCGTGCTGGGCGCGGCGGGCCTGTTCCTCCTCTCGCGGGTGGACCGAATATGACCATTCTCGACCGCCACTTCGCCGTCCGGCTGCTCTCCGCCATCTGCATGATCCTGGTCTCCCTCGTGCTGCTGGTGGCGGTGATTGACATCCTGGTCACCCGCCAGGACAACATCATCAAGTATCAGGTGCCCGCGCTCGTGGTTCTTCAGTACTACCTTTTTTTCACCCCCACCATCCTCTTCGAGTTCCACGCCGCGGCCATCGGGGTGCTCATCGCGGGGCTGGTCGTCATGGGCCGGGCCGCGCAGGACAACGAGATCACCGCGGCCCTGGCCGGCGGGGTGAGCCTGATGCGCATCGCCCGCGCGCCCGTCGCCGTCGCCCTCCTGATTGCCGGGGGGGCCTATCTTTTCGAGGACACCGTGGGCGTGGCCGCCAGCCGGCGGCTGGAGGAGATAGACGCGCGGTATTTCTCCAAGATCAGCGACACCAACCGCGCCGGGGTGAGCTGGAAGAACCTGTCCGGCGGGTGGTCCTGCCACATCCTCACCTTCAACCGGCGCGCCCGCACGGGGCAGGACGTGTACCTGCACCGGATCGCCCCGGACCGGGTGGACGAAATCCGCGCGGGGCGCATCTTCTGGGACGAGGCGCGCGGGGAATGGATGCTGGAGAACGGGCGGCAGGCCGTGTTTGACCTGACGCGCGGCTGGGAGGTGCGCGCCAACCGCATCACACAGGCCCCGGCCCCCTTCACGGAGACGCCGGAGGCCCTCTTCGCCCTGGAGGCCCCCTCGCGCACCAAGACCGCGCGCCAGCTCGCCGCGGACATCCGCAGCGCCGCCGCCATGGGGGTCCCCGTGCTGAAACAGCGGGTGGAATACCATCTCAAGTTCGCCCAGCCCGCCCTCTGCCTCGTCATGATCCTGCTGGCCGTCCCCTTCGCCCTGCGGCTGCGCCGCGGCGGCATCGGCATCGGCTTCGGGGTGGCCGTCGCCATCGGCCTGGCCTACCTCTCCGTCTTCTACGCCGGCATCGGCCTCGGCTACCTCGACAAACTCCCGCCCGCCCTGGCCGCCTGGCTCGCCAACGCCGTCTTCTTCGCCCTCGGCGTTGTCCTCTTCAAGCGCTCCGCCACCTGAACGGCGCGCAACGGACGAACACGGACGGACACGGACCCGCACGGCAATGTTCGATCTGTCCATACCGTCCACATCGTCCATTCCGTCCACAACAGCGCGCGCCACTGACGCCCCCCGGTCTCCCTTCAGCAGTTCCAGAAACCCTTCTATTTCTCCCCAGCCAAGCTTCGCAGGATTTCCGGAAGGTCCTCCGGCGTCACGCCGGCGTGCCACACGTTGTCGGGAAACACCATGAGGTTGGGGCCCTTGGCGCAGCGGTTGAGGCATCCCGAACGGCTCACCCGTATCTTCGCCGACAACCCCAGGGCTTTCACCTGTTCCTTGAGCGCCGCATGGAGTTCCGCGCCGCCCCGCGCTTCGCAGCAGGGCCCCTGGCCGTCTTCGCGGTGGTGCACACAGACGAACACGATCTTTTCGTAGGGCACCGGCTGGGTTTCCATGGGTATCCTTCTGGCGCGGGGGGCGCCTGTGCGGTCAGTCGCGGTCCAGCGGCTGGACGGGCTGATCGAAGTATGTCTGCAACAGTGCGGGAAGACGGCGGTATTCCCCGGATGGGGGCTCCGGCCCGGAGGGCGGGCCGTTGTAGGTGTTCCAGAAGAGCGCGGTCTGGCCGCGCAGCCGGCCCGACGCCGCGTCGGCGTGCAGGGCCGCCAGCGCCTTGCCGGTGTAGGTGCCCTCAAGGGAAAGCCCCATACGGGCGCGGGCAAAGCGCACCATCTCCGCCGACTCCGGGGTGTACAGCGCGTATTCCGCGCCGAAGAATTCGTCCCGGATGCGGAACCGGTCCCCGTCCAGCGCGCACTCCGGAAAGGCGGGGCACGCCTCCCGCAGCAGGCGCAGGGTCCGGGCGAAAAGCGCCGCCGCGTGTTCCGGGCTGGTGTGGGGGGCGGTGGTGACGCGCACGGCCTCGACCCGGGTCTTCAGCCCGGCGGCGGCCAGTCCGAGGGCCAGACCGACACAGGTGCCCATGGTGCCCGAGGGCACATAGAGCGCGTCGGGCTCGGGAAGCAGCCCCGCGCGCACCTGTTCGCGCAGCTCAAACGCCGCCTCGACAAACCCCAGCGCGCCCGCGGGGGATGACCCGCCGGGGGGAATCACCGTGGGCATGAGGCCGTCGCGGTCCGTGTCCTCCCAGAAACAGCGGACCGCCTCCCTTGACGTGTCGCGCCACGCGCAGGGCCGCAGCCGGGCGCCCGCCGCCAGCGCGCGCAGCAGGTTGCGCCGCACAGCATGGGCGTTGTGCTGGGGGCCGAGGATGCTGGTGCAGCGCATGCCCAGGGCCGTCGCATGCACCGCCGTGGCCAAAGCGTGGTTGGACCCCGCCCCGCCGAAGGTGATCACGGCCTTCGCCCCGCGCGCAGCCGCCGCGCCCAAGAGCCAGCCCAGCTTGCGCGCCTTGTTGCCTCCATAACGCGGCGAGGTGGCCTCGTCATGCTTGATGAACACCCGCGCGCCGCTGTCGGAGAAGGCGTCCGTCTCCGTCACCGGAGTGGGCAGTTCGGCCAGGGGCAGACAGGGAAAGGCCGCCGCGAGTTCTGGATACAACCGGTGCAACAGGGTCATGGCATCCCCAATCACCGCAACACGGCGGAATGTGCCGGGTGCGGCCTATTGCTGCATGACGACGTTTTTGACGCCCTGCAGGGCCGCCACGCAGTTGGCCACGCCGACGTTGACGGGGGCGATGCCGGTTCTGTTGTAGCGGAGGAACTCCACATGCCCGTCGAGGAACAGGATGTTTGACCCGCCCGGCACATGGTTGTACAGGCTGGCATCCACGCCGATCATGTCGCCCATGATCCAAATCTGGCTCTGGGCCTGCGAGGAGGCGCCCGGGTTGTTGATGTCCGTGACCAGGAAGCGCTCGATGCCCTCGCGGAGACGGTAGACAGTGTTGCCCGTGCCGTTGCCGATGCCGGGGTCCACTTCAAGATCCACATCCGCGCGGGACGTGTCCCGGTTGATGAAGAAGGGGGTCACCATCCACAGGACCCCGTCCAGCACCTGCTTGGGCGCCGTGCCGGACACCTGCAGCCCGGGAATCATCGCCTGTGCCATGGCAAGCGACTCCTGCGGGTCGTCGGTGTCGGTGCCGCCGGCCTTGTCGAAAAGCCAGCCCAGATAGAGATAGCTGGCGTCCGCCAGGTGCATGCCCCGGTTGGGATCCTGGCAGGGAAGCGCGATGTCCGTTTCATTCGTGACGGGATTCTTGGTGTCCTCCGCCTTGTGCTCCGCGTCGGAGGGGCAGATCAGGATGTTCGGGTCCGTCAGGTACTCCGGATACATGGCCGAAACCAGCGGACCCGCCGCCAGCACGCCGCGCTTGCCCGTCAGGGGGAACCCGGCGGTGTTGCAGTCGAGCGTCTGCTGGTCGGTCAGCGTCACGGGCGGCAGTTTCGATCCCGAGGACTCGCCGCTGTACATCTTGAAGATCAGCCCGAACTGCTTGAGGTTGTTCTGGCAGGAGGACCGGCGGGCGGCCTCGCGCGCGCGCGCAAGCGCCGGGAGCAGGATGGCGGCGAGAATGCCGATGATGGCGATGACCACGAGCAGTTCGATCAGGGTGAATCCACACTTCTTCATCTCGGGAATCCTTGTCGTTTATGAATATAATAACAAGTAAGCAAGGTTAATTATGCCTGTCAACAAGTTGACCGTTAGGTGCCACCCCCTCATGCTAGCATACCTTCCCGGAAAAATGCCATAGGCTTTCACAGTTGCGGGCATCACTCCGCCCCCGCGTCGCCGCCGGGCGGGGGCAGCAGGGCCTCAGTGTCGGAGCTGGACTTCCGGCCGAAGAGGCCGAGGAAGGCGCAGGTGAAGAAGAGCTGGACCCCGGCGATGCCCAGCGCGGCGCCGAGGAAGGCGAGGCGGAGGGTATCCATGCCGAGGGACACGGTCTGCTGCGGGGTCGGCGGCGCGGCGGCGTCCCCCGCGCACGCCCGAAACAGGGCGGCGGCCAGCACCGCCATGCCCACCGCAAAGGTGGACAGGCTCACGAGCACGCCGTTTTCGAGCATGATGAAACGGCGGCACCGGGTGACAATCCGAGACAGGGTGCTGTCGTCGTGCCAGCGGGGGTGCTTCACCCGGTCCTGGGCTGTCAGGCCCAGCAGGAGAATCTGAAGGCCCAGCACCACGGAAACGAGTCCGCCGAGCCCGCCGAGGACCGCCGGCACCGGCGGCAGGAGGCTGAACCCGGCGAGGATGCCTACGAGCCCGCCCGCGGCCAGCAGCAGCCCCGGCAGGAAGAACAGCCACAGCGGGGCGTAGTGCAGCATGAGCTGGAGATGGCGCCATCCGTCGCGGAAGGAGCGAAGGTGCGGCTCGCGGCCCCGCTGGTCGCAGTGGAAATGGATGGGGATCTCGGCGAAGCGCAGGCGGTGGTGGGCCGCCTTGAGAATCATCTCGGAGGCGAACTCCATGCCGTCGGAGTGGAGGTCGAGCCGCGCCAGGGCGTCGCGGCGCACGCCGCGCAGGGCTGCGGCGAATTCCGGCACATAGGCGGGGTCGTAGGACAGGTCGGCGTCCATGAAGACGACGAAGTCGCCCTCCGCCGCGTCAAGCCCCGCGCGGAGCGCGCGCCCGTAGCCGCGTCCCCGCACGGGCACCACCCGCGCGCCGGCCTCTTCCGCCAGCGCCACGGAGGCGTCGGTGGACCCGTTGTCGGCCACCAGCACCTCGCCTCGCAGCCCCGCGCCGTCGAGGGCGGCCCGCGTCTTGATTTCGGGGGCGGGTCTCCGCATAATCACGGGCCATGTGGAAAGACAAGCGCGTATCGGTCATATTCCCCACGTACAACGAGAAGGACTCCATCCGGGCGGCGGTGCTGGACTTTTTCGCGTCCGGCTGGGTGGACGAGGTCGTGGTGGTGAACAACAACGCCGCGCCGGGCACGGACGAGGAGGTGGCGGGCACGGGGGCGCGCCTGGTGCATGAGGCGCGGCAGGGCTACGGCCACGCCATCTGGCGGGGGCTGGAGGAGGCGGAGGGCGACCTGCTGATCATTTCGGAGCCGGACGGCACCTTCTCAGGGAACGATGTGATCAAGCTGCTGGCGTTCAGCGACGACGTGCCGGTGGTCTTCGGCACGCGCACGGCGCGGGAGTTCGTGTGGGAGGGGGCGAACATGGGGGTGTTCCTCAAGTGGGGGAACTACGCCGTGGGCAAGCTGATGGAGTTCCTGTTCAACACGACCTTCCTCAGCGACGTGGGCTGCTCCATGAAGCTGCTCTCGCGGGGGGCCTATGAGACGGTGCGGCCCCATTTCACCATCGGGGGGTCGGCCTTCGGGCCGCAGCTCATGCTGCTGGTCATCCTGTGCGGGTTCCCCTTCGTCGAGATTCCGGTGAATTACCGGAGACGTGTCGGGGTCAGCTCCGTGACGGGGAGCAAGGTGCGGGCTTTCTTTCTGGGGATGGAGATGATCGGCATCATCCTGCGCTGCCGGCTGGATTCCTGGCTCGGGAAGTTTCCCCCGCCCGCGGCGGGGGGCTGATCAGGGCAGGCGCATCGTCCGCGCGGCAAGCCGGGAGGAAAGAACGGCGGACCCGAGGAAGATCCCCAGCACAACCATGCCGTCCGGCAGGACGGCGAACGCGGCGTGCAGCCACCCGTGGACGGCGGCCTCCTCCAAAAACTCCCCATGGAGGAAGGTCTTCGCTGTGGCCACCTCGACGCACACCCAGGTGAGCAGGTAGAACATGCCCAGCCGGGGATCCTCCCGCCGGGCGACGCCCCGGACCGCCAGCGCCACCGCCCACACCCCCGCCAAAAACAGCGCGGTCTTGGGCATGGCCTCAAAATAGTCCGGCAGGTCGTCCACGAGGTCAATCATGACATGGCAGAAGGTGACCGTGACCGCCGCCTGCCACAGGAGCGCGGGGGCGCAGAGGCAGGTCACGGCGAGCAGGCCGCCGATGACGACGAAATTGTCCGTCATGCGGGCTGCGGTATGGGCGGCACCCGCCCACGGGCCGCCACCCTGCGCCGCCGCCGAGAAGGCTTCCGCGAGAAGGCCCGGGGTCGCATAGACAATCAGCAGGACAAGAATCACGAAAAATATCCCCCGCAGGAGCGCCACGCGCGGCAGCGCGGGCAGCGGGGCCTCATCGCCATGGCGCGCGATGTGCGCGCGGTTCCGCCAGGCACACCAACCCCAGACCGCCCCAAGCAGGGCCCCGAAGGTGAACTCCATCATCTTCCACCAGCCGAACCACTGCTGGGGCACGGGCAGCGCGTCGCCGTAGGCCATCCACAAAGCGCCCCCGCCGAACCCGAAACCGCCCCCCGCCAGCCCCCACAGGGCAAACCGTCCCGGGAGGAAGGGCCCCTCCTTGGGGCGCCTGGCGTAATACCAGGCGAGAAACGCCAGCGCGGAGGCGAGCAGCCCCGCCCAGGACTCCTCGCGGGGCTCGTTGACCGGGTCGGAGAAGTAGACCATCTGCGGCAGGTTGATGAGACGCCAGCCGATGTAGAACGCGGGCATGGCAAGGAGAAACGCGAGGATGTGGTCGCGCCGCGCGATGCGCCCGCCCTCCAGACCCGCACCGAGCACCGCGCCGCCCAGCAGCCCCCACACCGCCCCCTTCAGGGTCAGCCCAAGCAGCCCCCAGGCGAAGGTCTCCGGGTGTTTTAACAGGCCGATGGTCTGGCCGTAGGTCACCTCGCCGCCAAACCCAACCCCCACCGCGCCGAACAGGGCAAGCAGCGCCGTCTCCGGGACGGGACGGTCCAGCAGGAGCCCGAGGCAGAGCCCCATCATGGCGCCGGGGATCATGGCCCCGCAGGGCCCCCCGCCAATGAACCCCCGCAGCCCCCACCCCAGCAGAATCGCCAGGCAGGGAAACAACACAAAGGTCAGGGGACTTGGCTCGACGGCACGGCGCATACTGTTTACCCTCATGGATGGACCAGTCGCTTCGGGCTCCGGCGCGGCCGTCCACCGCGCGCTTGTTCCTCCGCCGCCGTCCGAAGGCGGTCCCCTCCTATGATCCGGTTCAACGCGGGCGATGTCAACTTTTCCCGCGGAGGGAGCAGAAAGCGGCACCCGTGCCGCCCGCATCCTCTCCGTGTCTCAGCGTCTCCGCATTTCTCCCTTCCGGAAAGACTCACACGGAGCCGCAGAGGCACAGAAGAAGACAGAACGGCCACCCCCCGCCCGTATCCCTGGGAACGCCACTCTCCCGAGTGGCCTCTGCCCCGTCCCCCCATCTGCGCGAATCTGCGTGATCTGCGGATACTCCTGCCTTCCCAGGTTGACCGCCCGGCGCGGGCGTGTGTAGAGTCAGGCCATGTTCCGGGGCCGGAACGGCGGCGCCGGACAGGGAGAACGGTGCCATGATGGGTGTGATCGGCCTGATCGCGGTGCAGGCGGCGCTGTGCGCCGCGCCGGATGCGGCGGTGGCAGAGGGATCCGGGTGGGTGATGCCCTATGACGCCCCGGCGGAAGTGTGGACGGAGGCGCTGCCGGTGGGCAACGGCCGCCTGGGCGCGATGGTCTTCGGCGGGGTGGCCGAGGAGCGCATCCAGCTCAACGAGGACTCGCTGTGGTCCGGGGGGCCGCAGGACGCGGACAATCCGGAGGCGCTGAAGCACCTGCCCGAGGTGCGGCGGCTGCTGTTCGAGGGCAGGGTGGAGGAGGCGGAGAAACTGACGATCCAGAGCATGGTCTGCAAGGGGCCGGGCTCGGGACTGGGAAACGGGGCGCAGGTGAACTTCGGCTCCTACCAGACCCTGGGCGACCTGCGGTTCACGTTCGAGGACGGAAAAGAGCCGTCGGACTACCGCCGCACGCTGGACCTGGACTCCGCGACCACCGGCGTGTCCTACCGCATCGGCAAGACGCGCTTCACGCGCGAACTGTTCGCCAGCCACCCGGACCAGGTGATCGCAATCCGCCTCACGGCTGACAAACCGGGCAGGCTCTCGTTCTCCGTCGGCCTGGAGCGCGACCCAAAAAACAGTTCGCGCCCCTGGAAGAACGACTCGCGCATCGCGCCGTTTGAGACGTCCGAGGACCCCGATGCCCGCGTGGAGGCGGTGCCGCTGGAGGGCGGCGTGCTGGAGATGTCCGGGCGGGCCTGGCAGGGAAAGGGCATGGCCTATGCCGCGCGGCTGCTGGTGCTGCCGGAGGGCGGCACGGTGAAGGCGGAGGGCGCGCGCCTCGCGGTGCGCGAGGCGGATGCGGTGATCCTGCTGCTGGCGGCGGCCACGGATTACCGGGGCGGAGATCCCGGGGCAAAGTGCCGCGAAACGCTGGACGCCGCGCGCACACGCCCGTGGGACGAATTGCGGGCAAGGCATGTGGCGGACCATCAGTCCCTGTTCCGGCGGGTGGACCTGTCGCTGGGGCCGGACCCCACGCCCGGCGCGACGATCCCCGCGCGGCTGCGGGCGCTCCACAAGGGGGCGGCGGACCCGTGGCTGGACGCGCTGTATTTCCAGTACGGGCGCTATCTCCTCATTGCGTCGTCGCGCCCCGGCGACCTGCCCGCGAACCTCCAGGGCATCTGGTGCGACCATTTCCAGGCGCCGTGGAACTGCGACTACCACCACAACATCAACGACCAGATGAACTACTGGATTGCGGAGCCGGGCAACCTCTCCGAATGCCATCTGCCATTCCTGGAGTTCATCGAGACCCTCCAAACGCCGGGACGGAAGACCGCGCAAACCCACTACGGCGCGCGCGGCTGGGTGGTCCACACGATCTCGAATGTCTGGGGATACACCTCGCCGGGCGAGCATCCGGGCTGGGGGCAGTTCACCGCCGCCGCGGGCTGGCTCTGCCAGCACCTCTGGGAGCATTACGCCTTCACGCGGGACCGCGCCTTCCTGGAGCGGGCCTATCCCGTCATGAAGGACGCCGCGCGGTTCTATCTGGACTTCCTGGTGGAGGACCCGAAAACGGGGCTGCTGGTCACCGCGCCGTCCAACTCGCCGGAGAACAAGTACACCACGGCGGACGGCCAGACGGCGGGGGTCTGCGCCGGGCCGTCCATGGACATGCAGATCCTGTGGGAGCTGTTCGGCAACTGCGCCGCGGCGGCGGAGCTGCTCGGCGTGGACGCGGAGTTCCGCGACGAGGCGCTGCGCGCGCGCGCGCGGCTTGTCCCCCCGCGTGTCGGGAAACACGGCCAGCTCCAGGAGTGGATGGAGGACTACGACGAGCCCGAGCCCGGCCACCGGCACCTATCGCACCTGTACGGCCTGCACCCGGGGAGCCAGTTCACCGTGACGGGCACACCGGAACTGGCGGCGGCCGCGCGGGCGTCGCTGGAGCGGCGGCTGGCGAACGGCGGCGGGCACACCGGCTGGAGCCGCGCGTGGATCATCAACTTCTGGGCGCGCCTGGGCGAGGGCGGCAAGGCCTGGGAGAACCTCCAGGCGCTCTTCACCAAGTCCACGCTGGATAACCTCTTCGACACCCACGCCCCCTTCCAGATAGACGGGAACTTCGGCGGAGCGGCGGGCGTCGCGGAAATGCTCCTCCAGAGCCACGCCGGGGAACTGCACCTGCTGCCCGCGCTGCCCGCGGCCTGGAAGGACGGACAGGTGAAAGGGCTCCGCGCGCGGGGCGGATTCACCGTGGACCTGGCATGGCAGGACGGCAAACTGACCTCGGCCACCATCACCCCGGACGCCGACGGCCCCCTGCGGGTCCGTTACGGCGGCACGGTCCGAGACCTGGAAGGCACCGCCGGGAAGGCGGTGGAGGGGGCCTTCTGAGGATGGGCGTGAAAATTGCCGCTGCGGCCCCAGTCGTTGGTCAGGCGGGGGCTTCGTGCATGTGAAGGGCGCAGCAAGCAGCGCCCCTACGTGCGGAAGCACTGGGGCGTGCGTGAAGACATCGGGCATACTCTTGTAGGGGCGCTGCTTGCCGCGCCCTTTCTTCGCGCCAGAAACGCTGTCCAGCGGCTGCCCTTCCCTCACGGCTCCAGGGGGACGTTGGAGACGCCCTGGGTGCCGGGGTGGAAGAGGTTGTTGGAAAAGCGCAGCCCCTGGGGGCAGGTGGGGCATTCGTCCTTCTTTCCCCAGGCGCCGATGTGCACCGCCCAGCGGTAGCGCGGCGCGGGCGTGGCGATCTTGCCCTCCTCCGGCACGCCGTCGCGTCCCGTGTCGTAGACCATGTTCCCCGTGACGATCACATCGCGGAGAGGCGGATTCTCCGGGAGCTGGCCCTCGTAGAAGGCCAGGGCGTAGCTGCCCCCCTGGTCGTCCGTCGCGCCGCCCCAGTTCCAGTACTCGTTTCCATATCCGTAGTCGGTGATGAGGTTGTTGGCGATGACCGTGCCGCCGTCCACGTTTGCGGGGCGCGCGTCCCTGCCCTCCGCCGCCGGCTCCGCGGCGTGCGAGGCCGCGCCGGGGTTCATGAGAATGCCCCACAGGTCAATGCGCGACAGCAGGTTGTCCGACACGATGAGGTTGCGGCAGCCGTGGGTCATCTTGATGCCCATCATGCCCCGGTTCACCGTGTTGCCCGTCACCACGGCGTGGTCGCAGTGGAGGTCTATGCCCTGCGCCGCGTTCTCGATGTAGTTGCCCGTGATGCGGATGAACCTCGACTTCTCGGGGTCCGTCACCAGGATGGCGGAGCCCTGGTGCCAGTTGTTCACATGGCCCCGCTCAACCACGCCCTGGGCCAGGTCGCCGGGCTTCGTGGGGTGCTTCCCCTCCGTCAGGTTCCCAAGCCCGTGCTGCTCCTTCATCTCCTGCGTGGGCATCAGCCGCCGCTCGATCACCCGGTTGTTGACGATGGACAGGTCCTCGACGCCCCGCGCGATGATGCCGGTGCCGTCAATGCATTTGAACGCATATCCGTAATGAATCTCGGTTGGCCCCGTCCGGTCGTCCACAGCGACGCGCTTGTAGTCGAGAATCTCGCAGTCCTCGATCCGGCAGCCGGTGGTGTCGCGCACCTCCACGGCCCCCTCGCGGGCGCGGTTGCCCCGGACCGTCACCCCGCGGATCACGATGTCGCGGGCGTTCTCCACCAGAATCCCCGGCGCGGCCGCGTCGGTGTCCGGGGGTCGGCACAGCGTGATCCCCTCGATCCGCACGTTCTCCGCGCCGTCTATCCGAAGGATGGGCGCGTCCGGGTTCTCCTGAATCAGGGTGCCGTGGCCATAGAGGCCGCCGCCCGCGCCGCGAAAGACGACCGGCTCGGAGATCCGCCACTCCCCCGCGGGCAGAAAGACCGGCGCCCCCTTCGCGGCGGCCACGGCCTCCTGAACCGAGGCAAACCCGGCGGGGCCCGGTTCCGCCTGCGCGGCGGCGAGGGCACAAACGAACAGGGACAGGGCGGGGAGATACGGACGCATGGGAACGGCTCCTTGCGGGTTGATGTCCCGATTATGCACAGGGGCGGGCGCTTCCGCCACCGGAAAGGCAATCGCTCTGAAATGCCCTCGAAAAACACCTGCGAGCGGCATGAACGCCCCTCGGTTGTGTGATTCTGTTTTTGTTGTCCCAACGGGACATCCGCCTATAGCCCAGGCCAGGCCGCCGCCCGAAGGGCCAGGCCTGCCCTGGGAAGGAGACACCCCTGACCCTTGCCCTGAATGGGCATCCGAAATTTGGGCACCGGAAAAGGACAGAGCCGACGGGACGCCTGCTGTGCGGAAAGACCTGCAGGGCCTGGTTTCGTACCGCTGGCGTCCCGCCGGCCTTGTCTTTGCGTGCCGTCCCAATTTCGGCTGCCCCGTTGGGGCATGATTCTTTATGTCCGGGCAACCCAGGGCAGGCCTGGCCCTTCGGGCGGCGGCCTGGCCTGGGCTATATTCGGCAACGCTTTCAGCGTTGAAGAGATCGGACAACGGGCGATTACGGACTCCATCCAAAAAAAGCGTCCACGGGTTTTGGTGGGATTGCCCCGCCGCCACCGGCCCGCGCCGAAGGATGTTTACTCGGCGCGGGAAATCTGCTAGTGTTCTGGGGGCGCGGACGGGCCGCGCCGGAGCCGAACGAAGCAACCGGAAGGACAAGATCATGGACACCCCGAGCCGCCGCGAGTTCATCACCGCCAGCGCGCTGGGCATGGCCGCCGTGCCGACGCTGCTCTCCACCGCCCGCGCGCAGACCGCGCCGCCGCCGAGCGAGAGAATCCGCCTCGGGCTGATCGGCTGCGGCGGCATCTCCGCCGCCGACCTGCCGTGCTTCCTCCAGCACAAGGAGGTGGACTGTCCCGTGGTCTGCGACGTGGACGCGCCGCGCATGGCGGAGCGGGCGCGGATGGTGGAGGAGATGCGGGGCAAGGCCCCGGAGACGGTGTCGGACTTCCGGCGGGTCATTGACCGCCAGGACATTGACATGGTGCTGGTCTGCACGCCGGACCACTGGCACGCCCTGCCGACGATCATGGCGTGCGAGGCGGGCAAGGACGTGTATGTGGAGAAGCCCCTGGGCAAGACGATTGACGAGGGGCGCGCCATGCTGGAGGCCGCCAAGGCCAACGACCGCGTGGTGCAGATGGGCACCCAGTGGCGCAGCGGCGAGCACTACCGCGCCGCCGTGGAGTGCGTGCAGTCCGGCCGCATCGGCAAGGTGCGCATGGTGCGCGCGTGGGCCTACCTCGACTGGCTCGGCGGCGTGGGCAACCCGCCGGACAGCGACCCGCCGGCGGGGGTGGACTACGACATGTGGCTGGGCCCCGCGCCGAAACGCCCCTTCAACGAGAACCGTTTCCACTTCAATTTCCGCTGGTTCTGGGACTACGCGGGCGGGCTGATGACGGACTGGGGCGTGCACCTGCTGAATGTCTGCCTGTGGGCCATGGGGCCGGAGCCGCCGCTGCGCGTGAGCAGCATGGGCGGCAAGCTGGTGCTGGACGACAACAGCGAGACGCCGGACACGCAGGTGACGGTCTACGAGTTCCCGAAGTACACGCTGGTCTTCGAGCATCAGATCCAGGGCGGCATCGGGCCGGGCGGCCAGCCCCACGGCATGCTCTTCAGCGGCACCGAGGGCACGGTGATCATTAATGAGGACGGCTGGGAGCTCATCCCCGAGCCGAAAAAGAAGAGTGTGGAGGCCGTGAAGGCGCCCGCGGGCAAGGACGCGCGCCCGGCCCACGTGGCCAATTTCCTGGAATGCCTGAAGACGCGCGAGAAGCCCGTCGAGAACCTGGAGGTGGCCCACTACGTCTCCAGCATCGCCCATCTCGGCAATCTGGCCTTCAAGAGCGGCGCGGAGGTCCACTGGGACGTGGAGAAGGAGGCCGTCATCGGCAACCCGAAGGCCGACGCGCTGGTGGGCTGCGAATACCGCGCGCCGTGGAAACTGACCCACGGCCGCCGCTGCTGACCCCCCCAAGAGAAGACAGGCCGCCGCGCCCCCCCCCGGACGCGGCGGCCTTTTTTTTCAGGCGGGACGGGTCAGGAAAGGAAGCCGCCCATGATGGTGCCGAAGAAGCTGGCGATGACGCCGTTCACCGGCGCCGGCCCCTGCTCCTGGTAGCGGATGAACTCCACATGGCCGTCCATGTACAGGAAGTTGGAGCCGCCGGGAATGTGGTTGAACTCGCTGATGGACACGCTCACGCCGTCGCCCATGATCCAGACCGTGCTCTGGGCCATGCTGCTCGCGCCGGGGTTGTTGATGTCCGTGATGAGGAACCGCTCGATCCCCTCGCGCAGACGGTAGACGGTGTTGGGGCCGGTGACGGTCCCGGGAAGCCCCGAGCCGCCGTTGCCGAACCCCGGCGAGACTTCCTGGTCCTGGTCCATCTGCGCCTCGCTGTTCGGGCCGACATTGTTCAGCGCAAAGTTCAGCAGGCCCGCCGCAACCGCCGTCTCAAGCATCTGGCGGGGTCCGGTCAGATTGCTGACCGTGGTGGCCTCGTGGGTGCTGTCGCACAGGTCAAACACCCAGCCCAGGTACTGGTAGCTGAGGTCCGCGATCTGCAGCCCCCGCGTCTGGCCCGTGCAGGGCTGCGTGACCATGGGCTCCCCCTGCCGCACCTGGATCCCGTTCTCCCCGATGAAGTCCGACCGCGCGTTCGCATCGTCCGGCTTGTCCTCCGGATCCGAGGGGCAGAAGATAATCGCCGGGTCCGTGAGGTATTCGGGGTAGATCGCCGTCAGTTTGGGCCCCGCCGCAATGACGAACGAGCGCCCCGCCGCGGCCGTCGTGTCGCACTGGAGCGTCCCCGCGGGCACATACATCGCCAGCATGGGCGGAAACGCCCCCTTCGCCTCGTTGTTGTACATCTTGAAAACGAGGCCCCACTGCTTCAGGTTGTTCTGGCAGCTGGCACGCCGGGCCGCCTCGCGCGCCCGCGCGAGGGCCGGCAAAAGAATCGCCGCCAGGATGCCGATGATCGCAATGACCACCAGCAGTTCGATAAGGGTAAATCCTCTCTTCCTGCGCATCGTTCGATTCCTTTCCTTTCCGCCCTTCCAACGGTTGGAATAATGAGCCGTGCGCCCGGCACTACAGGCGGGGCGGTATCATCTGTCCGCCGGCCACACGCCGTTGCATCGCCAGTATAGTAAAAAAAGTGAGATTAAGCAATGCCCGCGAGCCCCGACGGCAAAAAAAGGAAGTCCGCCCCCGTCCGCGCCCTCCCACCCCCGAGGAGGACGGAGGATGATCCGCCCCTACCCGCCCTCGGCCCCCACTCCTCCCTTCCTCATCTTCCCCTCCGTGTGTTCAGTGTGTTCCGTGGTTCGCTCCCCCGGGGAACGTCCCTATCCCGTGGGACAGTCCTCAAAGGGGCCGATCAAGAGATCGGCGATCCCAGGCCCCCTGCCCTCCTTCTCGGCGCACATCTTCGCCATCTGCGGACCGTCCGCCGGGTGCCGCCGCGTGGTCTCGCTCCCCGCGTTCAGCGTGTAGGCGAGGAAATCAATCTTGACGGTGCCTGTATCGAGCCATCACCTGACCGCCGCAGGGATGAACCTCAAGAAGTGTGCGGGGGCGTTTTGCGCGCTCTGGAGAGCCATAGGAGCCCTCCTGACGCCTCCAAACACCATCTCCGGAAAAATCATGCCAACATTCCCGGCGGGGGCCGCCGCATGAGAACTGAACTCGGAAAACGGAAGCTGGAGGGGGTTTCTCAACAGCTCCACTGTCCCCATTTATCCTGCGCACATCTGCGTAATCTGCGGACCGTCCGCCCTCGGCACGCCATGAGCATGCATTGCAACAAAGAACTTGCAGGGCTGGAGCGAAGGGGAGAAAGGGGTTTCTCAACAGCCCCACTGTCCGTATTTATCCTATCATTTGTTACTGTTCAGATTGAGACTGCGATATAGGTCCCGAAAAACATAAATGATGCACAGAAGAATACAGTATTCTAAGAGAGCTGGGGTTGGATAGATGAATTTTGGGATGTGATTATCCGACAATGACATAAGGATCAGCATGACGACATGCTGAAGCAGGAATATCACGCTTACTATACCCCATATCGGACCAATTCTCTTTCGAACGGAAAGAAAAACAATACACGAAGGAAATAGGACAACAATCAGCCATGCCGGAACACTAATTTCAAGTGCGACTATCACGAATATCCACTCAAGTATAAACACGACCGCCCCTTTCTAGAAACTGCTATTTGTGCTAAATCCTTCTTGCCAGTCCGCATTGATTTGATAAGGTTTCCCGCCCGGCTCTATTCCTATAGACAGAGGATCTATGAACCAATCTCTTATGCTAAATCTCATTCCACAAGACAGACCAAAGCGTCTATGACAGCAATCAATACTCTCCGTACACTGAGCGCTTCGAACCAAGACCGAATCACCGACAGCAAACAGACGCGGAACCCATGTAACATCCGTCCCTTGGGTATTTCGCCTAGAAAACCGAAAAGTACAGCCGGCTCGAACTCTCTCACAACACTTGTTTGCCAAATCATAAGCATAGGACAACAACTCGCCTTTAAACGCGCTCACGGCTGACATGACTGACGGTGCTGCTCGAAAGTCGTCTAATAGCCCAACAACCGCAAGATCGACAGGCGTTCTTTGGCTGGTATCTTGATGCCAGGTCTCTCCTGCGTAGTAGTGTGTCACAAAGTCCCCGGTATCCCAATCTAGCCCCATGGGATCTAGTCGGGCAATTGGGGAGTTTCCCGTATAACCATAGACGTTAGGCCCATTTACCAACCCCGCCGGGTCAGCGCCCGTCCACCGGGCCATGGCGGGGGAATAGTGGCGGTAGGGGTAGTTATAGAGCCCTGTGCCGGTGTCGTAGGGTTTGGCGGTGAACTGGTGGTGGGGCAGGGTGCCGGTGGCGGTGTGGCGGGCGCCGTAGGGCAGGAACTCCATCGTGCCGGTCTGGGATTTGGTCTGGCTGA